>JAYTPR010000278.1:0-2928 GCA_043747095.1 Candidatus Peribacterales bacterium | reverse complement strand
GCGACGAGTGCGGAACCTTTTCGCATATTTTTGAAGTAGCGAGGGTTGATGGGAACTGGCTTGCCCCAGCCAAAATGTACGAGAAAGAACATGATGGTTCCAATCGGATCCAAATGCGCGATGGGATTCATCGTCAGGCGGCCTTCGCTTCTCGGTGTGGGGTCACCAAGGCGATCTGCAACGTACGCATGCGCCCACTCATGCACGGTGAGTGCGATGAGAATGGCGATGATAAAAGGTGGATTGAAGAGTTCGCTCATGACGTTATGAAGAGTACGATTTCAGAGTACATTGTGCCAGTACTTCTCCGCCCTATGCACCGCATTACTTCCATCGGATTTTCCGTTCTTCTATTAACAGGCTGCATGCCCGCACCTGCGCCCACACAAACGGTTCCGGCTGCATCATCATCGTCCTCAAGCGTGGAAACTGTGCCGCAATCGTCTTCGTCTAAAAAAGCGACGGTGAAAAAGGGATGTTACCCCGGCTCGTGTGACATTCCGGCATTGACGGATGCCGAGCTCAAGAAAATTCTGACATCCGATCAGTATCAAGTCATGCGTGAAAGTGGCACCGAGACACCGTATACAAACCCTCTGAATGAAGAAAACCGCGCGGGAACCTATGTCGCTGCAGATACAGGAGAACCACTCTTCCGTTCCGAAACGAAATTTGATTCGGGTACAGGCTGGCCGAGTTTTTACGCACCGATCAATGACAGTGTTCTTGTGGAAAAAACTGACTCTCTCCTCGGATACGAACGAACAGAAGTACTCACGCGAAATGGCTCACATCTTGGACATGTTTTCCCTGATGGGCCTGAACCGACCGGTCTTCGGTATTGCATCAATGGACTCGCGCTCCGGTTCATACCAGACTCACCACAGCCTTAAGTAGCTGGAAGCGCATAGTCTTGCAGACTAAGTGGCAAAGTCGGTGGTATGCATTGTCCCATCCGAGGGAACTCGCGCACGGCATCTTGGAGACCTTTTTCAAGATGAAACTCTGAACGCAGTTTCATTCCGTTCGTGCGCAAACGATGTTTCTCACGCTCCGTCATCTGATCAATGCGATCGAGCGACTGCGCAAGATTTTTGTACCCATTGATAGTGATCGAATTTTCACCATCTTTGAAAAAATATTCGGCAGCTCCGCGCTGGCCAAGAATCGGAATGCATCCGCAAAACGCTGCCTCGAGCGGCAGAAGGCCAAGGCCTTCAAGATGTGACTGATCAATGATGAATTCGCTGCGACTGAAAAGCTCTGCAAGACTCTGCCTGCTCGTATTCGTGTGCATCTCACCGATCTCCGGAGCAATGGGGTAACTTGCAGTATCCCAGCCGAACATCGTCACCTGAAAACCACGACTCCGAAGCATGAGAGCTAGTTCCATGGCCTGTGTCGTGCCTTTGTCGGGAATCAGATTCGCAGCGAACAATACGGTACGCGGACGACGCGGCACCTCACGCGGATAAAAAATAAGTGGATCAGGACCAAGCTGCATCTTTTGAACATTCACAGCAGGATTGATGATGCGAATGTATTCCACGAGACAATCCGAGACGGTGAGAACATTTGGAATACGTGAGAATTGTAGAAACGTATCGACGTTGTGGCCGCTACGAAACACCACCTCCATACACTGTAAAAACAAAAGATCGACAGCGCCGTAATGCTGCACCAAAGCAAGGGCAGGACGAATAGTGTTCTGCGCCGTAGAGACAACGCACGACACCGATGACACGTTGGTCTTCAGATCATCAACGTCTTCAAATGCCAATATGCCGTATCGGACTGCCTCAGAAGCATGCTTACCCGTGAGCGAATAGAGTCCAACTTCAAAGCCTGCAGCAATGAGAGCTTGCGCCACTTCAAAGATGAACCAAATACCGCCGTACCGCATCGTCGTCGACGGAATGACAAAAAGAAAGTCGAGATGCTTAGGCTTCGCACTGGGCAAAAAAGCGAGTGTGGACTGATCTCGAATCGAACTGAGTGCATTGTTGTGCTGGAATTCTGCAAAACATTTTTCATGTTGCTGAGCCCACTTGCTCTGAAACCTCGCCTCCCCCTTTGAGCGAATATCTTTGTAATCACTCAGTGCGGAGAAAGACGCCTCACCTTCATGATGCACTATCAAGTTATCGACGATAACAGACCTATAGCCTGCGGTCGTAATGCGGTAATGAAGATCTGTATCTTCACCGTAGCCACGACCAAATGACGGATCAAAAAGTGCTATACCTTTCTGCCTGAGTAACGACGCATTCACCGCCATACAAAAACCGATCGCGGTGCAATCATCGGGATATGCTGGAGTAAAGCCTGCAAGCAGCCGATCTGCTTCCTTCCAATGCTGACCCGGTTGCAAACGAACGGTGTGATTGGCTGCGTTCGTAGAGAGCGGTGTGGCGAGTACGATCTTTGGATCAAGCTCCAGTGGCTTCAGCATGCGCTCCAGCCAAAACTGCGGGAGACGAATATCGGTATTGAGAATGATGCAGCGTGATGACGTCGATCTTTCAAAAAGATCGTTGCAGTTTCCACCGAAGCCGAGATTTTTTGTGTGATGCACTACCGTGATCGGCAAACCCGACTCAGCCGCAAGACGATCGATCGCCGCAGCGGTGAATGCGTCACTTGCATCATCACCAATGAAGATACGACACAGAAGTGACTGACTCGTTGTACGAGCAAGACACTGCAGCAAATTCCTGAATTCATCGGGACGATTGAACACAGGAATGAGAACATCACAGTTTCCCGGCCCGGAAGGAACGGTAGTTATGGCAGGCGATGAAAAACGGCGCAAAAGACCCTGAAACATGGCCGCATGGTAGCAGCATGGGCTATGAGACTCTCAAAAAGGATGGAAAGGGGCATTGACGAAGGTGGCTCTCTTCTCTAAAGTCTGCAAGCTCTATGGCA
>JAYTPR010000277.1:0-1401 GCA_043747095.1 Candidatus Peribacterales bacterium | reverse complement strand
AAAGGTGCAGCCGCAGAGAAGGAGAATGAAGAAGGTAAAGCTTTGCAGGAACGTATAAGGCAGATTCTTCGCTCGCTCGGTACGAAGTTCTACAAAAACCGTGAAGCTTTTACGAAAGATCTCGAAGCAGTTCTCAAGGAAGCAGAACTCAAGCTGAAAGCTCCAGTCATGAAAGCAATTTTTTCGGCACTTTCCGAACGGGATGAGTCTGCAGATATCTGTATCGACAAAGACGGCAACCCCGAGAGCGACTCGGAACTGCGTGATACAGAGAACGTTCCGTACGATGAAGACATTCGGACGTACTTCAAGCGCGAAGTCCTGCCGTATGTACCAGATGCTTGGATCAATGAATCTGTTCGCGATCCTAAAGACAATCTTATCGGCAAGGTGGGCTATGAGATCCCGCTCACCCGCTACTTCTACAAGTACGAACCGCCACGCGACCTGGAAGCCATCGAAGCAGATATCGAAAAGGTCGAAAATGAGCTCCTAGGCCTTCTGAAACAACTCTAGAATAGACTAAGTTAATAAATATCTAAAATTATTAACTTGACTCTTTCAAGAGTAAAGTCTATCATGGCGTCCATGAAGTTCGATGCAGGCTCATATCGGCAGCAGCAGAGTGATTACAAAGTATTCATTCCGTCATCACTCCTTGATAGTGACTATCGGGCGTCCGACAAGAAAATTCTGTCAGCGCTCGGCTCGGCTATGCATGCACTCGGCGAGCTGAACGCGTATGCGAATATTGTTCCAGACGCCGATGTGTTTCTTCGTATGTACATTGCCAAAGAAGCCGTGACATCGAGCGGTATCGAAGGAACAAAAACCAATGTTGAAGAAGCTCTGTCGCCGGAAGAAGAAGTGCAAGCCGAACGTCGTAACGACTGGCAGGAAGTCCAGAACTACATCTCTGCTTTGCAGTGGGGCGTGCGGGAATTGCAAACGCTTCCTCTCAGCATGCGTGTGCTGAAAGGCACACACTTAGCGCTGATGCAGGGAGTCCGAGGTAAAAATAAAATGCCGGGTGACATTCGCACCAGTCAAAACTGGATCGGTGGTGCAACGCCTGCAACCGCGAAATTTGTTCCTCCGCCCTTCGCTGATCTTCCTGATCTCCTGAGTGATCTTGAGCGCTTTTGGCATCAAGCCTCTCCGGAGATTCCTGCGCTCATTCGCATTGCTATGAGCCATTACCAATTTGAAACCATTCATCCCTTTCTCGACGGTAACGGTCGTACGGGACGCTTGCTCGTGACACTGCACCTAATGCACGAAAAACTGCTGAACTGTCCAGTATTGTATCTTTCCGCCTTCCTCGAAGAGTTTCGGCAGGACTACTTCGACCATCTTGAGCGTATACGGACGAAAGGTGATATGGACGGCTGGATTCTCTTC
>JAYTPR010000276.1:0-6502 GCA_043747095.1 Candidatus Peribacterales bacterium | reverse complement strand
GGCCTATCTGTTTGGACTGCCCGGGGTTTATTCGCCACAGATCCTCCAGCAACCGCAGGGCGCGACCAACCTCGTAGGGAGCACGACCAGTTTTGGTCCTCCGCCGCGACAGCCGCATCAAAGAGCGCAAGAAGCCGGGTCTCAAGCGTGCACGCCGCGCTCCGCAGTTCGCAAAGCGCTAAAGAAAGCGGTTCCGTGGTGTATAGAATCTTTGACTTTTTGGTGGTTCGATCTAGACTATCGATCCTTTCTTTTTCATATTTATGAAAGAAGCTCAGATTCAACAATACGATCGTTTGCTCGCAAGGATGGAGCAGACAGTTTCATCACGACTCTCTGGCAAAATTATGCAGGACACCCAGGATGGTCTGCGCGAGGTATCAAGTGATGAGTTTGATGCAGCAGCCCTCTCCGAAGCGTTGGATGTCGCAAGTATGGTGGGTCTCAATGATGCGAAGACACTGGAAGCAGTGAGGAATGCTCGTGAGAAGATTCGCACCGGTGTTTTTGGCATCTGTGAGATGTCCCTAGAGAACGGGGGTAAAGGACACGTTATTGCTCAGGAAAGACTGAAGGTTATTCCACACGCTGAAAACTGTATCGACTGCCAAACAAAGGCCGAGGTCAGACAGATCAAGGCGAAGCCTCTTCCGCCAGATTGGTTTACGCGGTAAGCGTCAGCTTCATATAGTACACGCTCGTGCCGTCGTTGTTGTCCGCAATGAAGCGGGCTTCAATCTGTGACAGCTGCAGGATCGTGTGGCACATCTTGAGCATCATCTCTGGAGGCAGTGACACACCAGCTCGTAGGCACGTAATACAGAGACCTGCAGCGTCCTTGGACTTGATGTATGGGTCACCAAGTGCCTTGATCGTCTTTACGAGGCTCTGCTGAAGATTCTGAATATAGCCGTCGATGTGTGGCTCGAGATCTTCGATCGGCATTTCGTAGACATCAGGGAGAGCTTCCAAGATATCAAGATCTTTGTGGATGGCATGTGCGATGCAAGCTTCGATCGTCATGGTTTGTGTGGGTGTGAGTTTTTGCGTTGATCGTTTTTGGTTTTTCAAACGAATCCAACCAGTATACCAAATTTTGAGACTTTTCGCACGGGTTTGGGGGTTGATAGTCTACGAGGAACGTTGTGCCATAAGATGATGTGAGGTCGGTTCACATCTATGCTCTGGCCATGAAATACGCTCTTCCATTAGGGCTCCTCGTTGAATCCAGAGCCTTTTCTTTCATGCAAAAAGGCACCCTGTTTGCGTCGGGAATGCTGGGAGGTCTCATGATAGCTCTTGGACTTCTTCGATGGCGTAGGACGAGGATGTAAGTGGAGCCGACGACCGGGATTGAACCGGTGACCCTAGGTTTACGATACCTATGCTCTACCAGCTGAGCTACGTCGGCGTGAGGTCTGAAATACAGCCTTTTTCTGGCTGTTCTACATAGTGAAAGATCGGTCGCGCAGCGCGAATTCTCGGGCAAAACACCACTACTTGCAATAGATCAGTCTGATTTTGCATTCTTCAGGGTTTTTCACGGGCTATACTCGTCTCATGAAGCTAGAAAACGCCATTCGCTGGTCCTACCTCGATATCCTTACCAAAAAGCGCCTCGAGACTCTCACCGAGCTCTTTGGCGGGGCTGATGCAGCCATGGAGATATTGTCCATCGAACTTCTTGGCCGTCTTGGCATCCGTGAAGATAGTGCCATGAAGGCGCTCGTAAGCTTGGAAGAATTTAACGCGGTCGGATACGCGGCCGTCATGAAGAAAAACAATATCGCTCTCATCTCCATGGAAGACTCAATGTATCCCGAGTCACTACGTACTGTTCCGGATGCTCCAGTGTTTCTGTACGCGCGTGGAGATATGTCGGTGCTCTCACGTCCGTGTATCGCCATTGTCGGTAGCCGTGAAATGAACGACTACGGACGCAGAATCGTCTCGCACATCGTGCCGCCTATCGTGCAGGCGAATGTGGTGACCGTGAGCGGACTTGCCTACGGCATCGATGCTGAAGTAGCAAAAGAAACATTGCATGCCGGGGGCATCACGGTAGCTGTTCTTGGCCACGGACTTGGGATGATCTATCCGAAGGCAAACCAGAAATTGGCGGATGAGATCGTACGCAAAGGCGGACTGCTTCTCTCAGAATTTGCACTCGATGTTCGGCCTGATAATTATACGTTCCCCGCGCGCAATCGCATCATCGCAGGGCTTTCACTGTGCACGGTCGTAGCTCAAGCGACCGAAGATTCAGGCTCACTGATCACGGCAGACCTCGCGCTCGATTATGGCCGCGATGTCTGCGCGGTTCCCGGTGATATCTTTGATCCGCAATTTGCAGGATGTCACGGCATCATCACCCGCGGTACGGCAAAGCTCGTGATGTCCGGCGAGGACGTTCTGAAAGAAGTCGGCATCGTCGGTTCATCGGTTTCCACAGAATCAGACTTCACGGCAGATTCGCCAGAGGAGCAGAGTGTGTTTGATTCCCTTTCGTCACTACCATCAGCACTGGATGATCTTGTCGTCAAAACAAAACTAGAAGCTGCCGTGCTGAACGGAGTCCTGACAGTGCTTGAGCTGAAGGGTGCTGTGAAGAACGCCGGTGGGGGAAAGTGGGTGAGGGCATAGTGAATTGACAATTCAAAAAGTGGCTTCAGAATGCGGATATTCCCCCAGTTTTTCATGGCGCAAGCTCTCACATTCAGTCAGATCATCACGAATAGTTATGCCGTCACGAAGACGCTTCTCAAAACCTACGTACTCGGTGCGCTGCTGCTGATTGTCATCTCCATGATTTTCCGTGGCATCGGAGCCTTACTTTTTTCAGTCGGAGAGATAACTGTGCTCAGCGACAACATGATGATCGTGATCACAGCAGGCGTCATCGGTTTCGCATTCACGATTGTTGGCGTCATCTTCCAAATGCTGCAGACTATGTACGCACTCGTGCTCGCTACGGATCGTACCCAGACCGTGAAAGGCGGTATCCAAAAGGCGTGGCGCTATTTGTGGAGACTGCTTGTCGGAGGCATGTGGATCATGCTCCGTTCGTATACATGGATCGGTTTCTTCTCTTTACCATTCTTCATTATCGGGGCTGACGGTGAAAATCCAGCCTTCCTATTGATCGGAATGATCATTTTCATCGCTGCGATGGTGTGTGCAATTTTCTTTTTGCCGCGCCTCGCATTCGTGAACGTCATCCAGCTCAAAGAGGGTACTGGTGTCAAAAAAAGCGCACAACTAAGCCTAGATCGTACACGTGGTTACTGGGGCAAGATTGTCGGTAACAACATTTTGATGGGACTTTCGATCGGACTCGCGACTGTCGCCGTCGCACTTGTCGCCATGCTCGTCGGCTTCATGATCGTGTCACTCACGGATGCACTCGGGACTGCTGCCATGCTCATCGTTGGCCTTCCGCTTGGACTCGTCCTCATCATTGGCGGTGCGTTGTACTTTTGTGCCATTACGCTCTTCTCGCAGATATACATGGTCGAGCTCTACGAAACCATGAAGGCGAACCCAAAGCCAAAGAAAGCCTAAGTTAGGCTGCTTCTACAATTGCCGTAAATTCGTTTGGTTTCAGCGAGCATCCGCCTACCAGTGCTCCGTCGATGTCCGGTTGTGCAAAGAAATCTTTCGCATTTTTTCCGCTCACGGAGCCGCCGTAGATGATGCGAATGTTTGCATCTGGTAGTAGCGAACGGATAAACAAGTGCACTGCCTGGGCATCTGCTGGAGCAGCAGTTCTGCCTGTTCCAATAGCCCAGATTGGTTCGTACGCGACAATGAAATTTTTCGCAGTGACTAGACCTTTACACTCTCCAAGAACTGCCTGCAGCTCACGCTTGAGGACGTCTTCCGTCGTCTTGAGTTCTTGCTCATCCGCACTTTCTCCGATGCACAGGACAGCGGTCATACCGTTTTCCACGGCGCACTTCACTTGCTTTGCGACGAAAGAATCACTTTCTTCATGGTTACGACGACGTTCGCTGTGACCGCACAAGACGTGTGTTGCGCCCGCATCTTTGACCATCGCCATACTGACATCACCGGTGAAAGCACCGTTTACTTCTGGTCGTGCGTACGGCGCACCGACAGTCAGCTTGCCAATGTCTTTGCATGCGCGAAGATCAAGAAACGACGGGAACACAACCACCTCAGTTTTTTCTGACGAACGAAATGGCGACGCTGCATCAAAAGCGCCCGATGGAGGTGGGTTCATCTTCCAGTTTGCTCCGATGAAGCGGGTGCGTGACATCGAAAGAGAGTGTAGGGCTCGGGACGCTCTCGCAAAAGTCTTTCTCTGGTATCATCCGAGCCATGCAGAAGCCCACAAAAGTCGTCCTCGGTACGGATCACGCCGGTTACCTCCTCAAAGAGGCCGTGAAGTCACATCTCCAAAAACAGAAGATCGACGTCGTGGACTGCGGATGTTTTTCGGAAGAATCGTGCGACTATCCGCCGATCATGCTGCAGGCTGCCGCTGCCGTGAAAGAGTACAAGTGCCCTGGCATCATCTTTGGTGGGAGTGGCAACGGAGAGGCGATGGTCGCGAATAAAGTCTCCGGCATTCGCTGTGCTCGCTGTGTCACCGAGTGGGACGCTGAGATGGGTCGTAAGCACAATGACGCCAACATGATGAGCCTTGGCGGGCGAGTCTCTGAGCCGATGCAGGCCTTTGCCATGGTCGACAAATTTCTTACCACTGATTTCGAGGGCGGCCGCCATGAAAAGCGCCTGAAGCAATTCCCCGATGCACAATGAAGATTCTTATCACACCATCCATTCTTGCGGCTGATTTCGGTCGACTGCAGGACGAAGTGGCAAGCATTGAAAAGCATGCCGACTGGTTGCAGCTTGATGTCATGGACGGACACTTTGTGCCGAACTTGAGCTTTGGCGCACCGGTTGCGAAGTGGATCAAGACACTCCTGCCACTCGACGTACATCTCATGGTCTCAAACCCGGCAGATCGTATTGCAGAATTTGCCGCCATCGGAGCGAAGCACATCACCTTTCATGCCGAGGCTGTGCCGACAACTGAGGCTCGAAAAGCCCTTATGAAAGCCATTCGCAAGACCGGTGCAACAGTCGGTATCGCGCTCAATCCTGATACTCCGGTCTCCGTCATCGACGATGTCGTCACTGACGTTGATATGGTGCTCATCATGTCCGTCCATCCAGGATTCGGAGGACAGACATTCATCGCATCCGTTTTGCCGAAGATTAAAGAGCTGCGCACGAAACATCCGCGCCTCATGATTCAAATCGACGGCGGTATCGACACGGTATCTGCGGTGAAAGCACGCGAGGCAGGTGCGGATAACCTTGTTGCTGGAAGTTCCATTTTTTCCGTATCCGACAGAGCTCAGGTGATCGCACTACTTCGCGGTTGACCTCTTGAGCCGTCTCACGGACAATCGATACCTTTCCTCCTCTTTCCATGTTTTCTCGCCGCCTTTCACTCGTACTCACTCTTGCATCCGTTCTCGTACTCTCTGCCTGCGGAGCAAAGACCCTAACTCTATCATCCTTCGACGGAACAGAAACACGCACGGTCAGCGTAGAAATAGCAGATAGCCCTAAGGAACGTGAAAAAGGCCTCATGAACCGTGAGAGTCTTGACCACGACACGGGCATGATGTTTGTCTTTACGGAGCCCCAGATACTCTCATTTTGGATGAAGAACACAAAGGTTCCTCTCGATATCATCTTCTTCGATGCAGCCGGCAATTTTGTGAATAGCCATACTATGGAGCCATGTACCGAAGATCCATGTCCTTCCTATAAAGCGGCAGCTCTCTCGAAGTACGCACTCGAAGTGCCGAAGGGTTACCGTGCCGACAATAAAATCGGTACCGGATGGAAGCTTGATCTCAAGCAGGTGCAGAAAATTTCGAAGCCGTCGTAAATCTAACCTCTCTTCCGCAGCCGGGACCTGCCTACCGGACAGGCAGGCGCCGCGTCCCGGTCTACGGTCATGTTAGATCTCGTAACTCTTCAGATTTTTTTCGATGCGACTGAGAACGTCCGGACTTTCTGGGACGCGGAACGGAACGCCCGTAATTTTCTCATGCAGCTGGACATATTTGAGCGCGAGCATCAGCCTGACATCGTCGGTGATCTCTGGCTTTGGTTTGCCGTAATCAAAGCCTTGGTCTTTGAGCCACAGACGGAAGAATTCTTTATCAAGGCTTTCTGGCTCTTTGCCTTCCGCTATACGCTTTTCGTACGAAGCGGCTACCCAGTAGCGTGATGAATCAGGCGTGTGGACTTCATCAGCAATCGTCATAGTCCCTTCGGCATCGACACCCATTTCATACTTTGTATCGACGAGGATAAGACCGCGTTTTGCAGCAAGCTCTTGGCCACGCTTGAAGAGTGCCAAGGCTTTGTCATGGATCTCGTCCCACTGTGCTTTCGTCGCCAGCTTTCTTTCAATGATTCCCGCAGGATCGATGAGCTCGTCATGCTCTCCTTT
>JAYTPR010000275.1:0-5462 GCA_043747095.1 Candidatus Peribacterales bacterium | reverse complement strand
CTCGCATCGAGGAAGAAGAGATTTTGCCTCGTATCACCATCAATACGGAAATCAGCATCATTTCCTTCAACGTTAAAGTTGGCACCACCGTTACCAAGCAACTGAATCTGCTGATTATTATTCCATTGGGAAATAGCAAGTACCACAGTGCCTGCGTCCGCATCGTCACGGACAACGCCCTGAATGGCTGGTGTAGCCGATCCGCCTACTATTTCACCATTGATCTCAGCCACACCGTATGTATTTGAAGAGTCAGAGAAATATGCTTTACCACCCGAAAGCTCCATACCAATATTTGTTCCAACATATTCACTTGTGGTGAATGACATTTTTGTCCCATTCAATCCAACAGTGCCGTAGTTGGCGCCGTTCTGGAAAGTGATAGCAGCCTCATTCGATCCCCCACCTTTATTGATAAGAAGAGATCGATATGCATTTGAGGTATTAATGGTCAGTAGTCCCGTCATAGTTCCTCCAGAGAGGCGGAGGTAACGAGCATCACCGATGGTGAGAACGTTTCCGGTACCGAACGTAGAGGAAGTAGAAATCGTTCCACATTCGAACTTATCCGTGGAAGCGTTGTACATCAGCTTCTGGTACGCACCGGTACAGCCACCAAGTCCGAAACCGTCAATCGTAGAACCGGAGACGGAGCCCTTACTTGTAATACCAGTCTTGACGATAAGCGTGCCAGAGATCGACGCAGAGCGGCTAACCGTGAGGTTGTAACCGGAGAGAGTTCCGAGAGTTGTGATGTTGTTTTTGACGAGGAGAGCTCCCGAAATGTTGGCGTTATTGCTGATGCTCAAACGAGAACCAGAAATAGTGCCAAGGACGTCGAGCTGTGCCTTGGGTGCCGTAGTGCCGAGACCAAGACTGCCAAGTTCTGTTAATCGCATGTACTCCTTAGCTACAGAATTTGCTCGGTCATATCCCTGCCAAACGAAATCACTATTCACAGTGGATGTCATCACATGACCAAACCATTTTTCAGTAGAAGTGCTTTGATTGGAGAATCTGATTCCCGCCATGTCATTGGCAGAGTTACCAGTGGTGAGATATATATGACCTTGGTTCCCTATCGTAGTGGCACTGTAACTAGAAATATCTTTGTCGATGGCGAGCGCACCCGTCATCGTGTCACCAGACTTCTTCACGTAACGAGCATCAGCAATCGTGAGGACGTTTCCGGTACCGAAGCTGCTACCGTAGTCCGTTCCACAGGAGAACTTTTCGTTTGTGGAATCCCAGTACAATTTCTGGCTCGTTGCATCACAGTCCACAAGTCCCGCACCGGAGAATGACTGAGCGAAGAGAGTAGCGCCGGAGATGGAGCCAGCGACTTCCAGCTTGGCACGAGGATTCAAGGTATTGATACCAACGTTTCCATTTGCAAACGTCATGACATTGAAGTCGACGCCCTGACTTTTTTGCACGAAATCAAATGCGCCGTAGTTGGATGCTCCGTAGAGTCTGTGCGAGACATTCAACTGGAATGAGCCGGCTGCCAAAGGCTTAAGATTAAGCATATTCGAGGCATACGCCGAACCGTTGATATCAAGTAATGCAGTCGGTGCAGTGGTCCCAATTCCTACATTCCCCTTCACCAAAAGTACACCTGAGATGTTGGCGTTGTTGCTGATGCTCAAACGAGAACCGGAAATAGTGCCAAAGACATCGAGCTTGGCTTTTGCGGAAGTTGTTCCAATTCCAACATTCCCTGCAACCGTAATTCGCATTGCTTCAGTGCCATCTGCATTAAAGCGCAATGCTTTATCGCTTTGGATTGTGGCAACTGTTGACTGATTTCGGAAGTACAACGTACGGTCTGTCGTACCACTGCTATCAAGCCATGTATCGCCAAAAACAGTCAGTGGTGCTCCTGGATTTGTCGTACCAATGCCAAGTGCTGTGAGGTATCCGCTGCCAGACTTATCGATACTTGCAAGAATTGTACCGGCAGAGTTCTGCCACTGTTGAAGGCTTGCAGACTGGGAAGCTGCTCCACGGACAATGAGACCGACTGTTGCTGCGTTATCCAGTTCGATAATGGCACGACCACTGGAGGTCAGCAGTTTTTCCGCATGCAGATGCGCTCCGGAGAGGGTGTTAATGACCTTGATTCCAACGGTATTGAAGTTACCGGAAGTGATATCAACAACGAGCTGGCCTGTCATCGTTCCGCCAGAGCGGCGGAGGTAACGAGCATCACCGATGGTAAGGACGTTACCGGTACCAAAAGTACCGGTGTTAGAATCTGTGCCACAAGAGAAGCGCTTGGTTGTTGAGTCCCATAGCAGCTTGCTGGTCCCAGAGGTGTCACAGTCTGCGAGCCCTGCGCCACCAAATGTCCTCGCTGCATAGAGATGAGCACCAGAGATGGAGCGTGCGGCGTAGAGATCCGTACCGGAAGCTGTGCCAAGCACGTCAAGAATTGCTTTCGGCGCAGCTGTACCAATACCAACGTTGCCATCGCTATTGAGTACGAGTTGGTTCGTTGCACTATTCGCACCCATCTTAAATGGACGTGCTCCAACAGAGTAGATATGAGTCTCAGATCCACCAGAATCAACGTACATGTAGTTACTCGTATCTGAACCAAGGCGGAATGTATTTGCACCAGCCGCTTGAATAATATCGAGTTTGTACGAAGGAGTAGCAGTACCAATGCCTACTCTGTTGTTGTAGGCATCGATGTACAACGTATTCGTGTCGAATGCAGCGCCAGATGCAAAGCGCGCAGTGTTGAGTACCATGAGCGAACCTGAGATGTTTGCATTGCCTGAAATACTCAAGCGAGAACCGGAAATCGTGCCACGAGCATTGATTGCAAGACCAGACTGAGGATTGATAATAAGCGTGCCAGTCATCGTGTCGCCGCTCTTCTTCACGTAACGAGCATCACCAATGGTAAGGACGTTTCCTGTTCCGAATGAAGAAGAGGTAGAAATCGATCCACACTCGAACTTGTCCGTGGAAGCGTTGTACATCAGCTTCTGATACGTGCCGGTACAGCCACCAAGACCGAAGCCATCGATGGTAGAACCGGAGACGGAGCCCTTCGAAGTAATGCCAGTTTTGACGATGAGCGTGCCAGAGATAGACGCAGAGCGGCTAACTGTCAGGTTGTAACCAGAGAGAGTTCCGAGCGTCGTGATGTTATTTTTGACGAGGAGGGCTCCGGAGATGTTGGCGTTACCTGAAATGACAAGGCGCGAACCCGAGAGCGTACCTACTACCTGTAGTGCATCATCCGTCTTCAGAGTGTTTGCGGAGACGCGGTACAAGTTTGTGTCATAGCTCACGCCACCAGAACCGAAGACGATGGCTGGGCCACCGGCAGTAGAGAGTCTGAGTGCGCCGGTTGCGGTGCTGCCACCATTAGAGATGATATCGATACCGATCTTGGCCGCGGAACGTGTACGAACAGTGATGGTGCCAGATGCGGTAGCGTCGGCGTCCGAACGCAGGAACTGCGTGGAGTCGAGTCCGTCCAACGTATTTGCGTTGTGTGCGTACGGCACAGACGCAAAGCGACGACGTGGCGTGAAGACTTCTTCATACGTGCCGTCGTTGCCTGGATCAAACTCAACCTGGAGGTAGAGAGCATCCGAGTTAAAGTCCACGCTGCCGGTCATCGTGGTGATGGAACCGAGAGCGATAGAGAAGAGTCCTCCAGTGGATGTCACGCGCGTCGAGGAGTTATTCCACGTCTCCGTCCAGAGCGCCACTCCTCCTGTCGGAGCGCTGAAGATTTTGAAGCGCATGTTGTACTGACCGTTTGTGATAGCGACACCTCCGGTAGAACTAAGCTTGCCCTGGTAGTTGATCGGACGATAAATACCCGCAGCAGCGAATGTCTTCGGCGCGAGAGCGACGAACATCACAACTCCAGCGACGAGTGCGAGCTCAGCGAGCCGCAATGCGGAGATCTGCCGGAAATGACGGATGAGGTTCATCACGGGATAAAGTTGACGGCGGGAGCAGCGTGCATGGTTTCTGCTGCCACATCGGAATGCACCGGCATGGAAATACGCTCTATGAGCGCACTTCCAAGCAGGAGCGATACGAATGCGACGTTGGTAACAACGCTACTGACGATGATGAGACGCTTCACCGACTGCCATGAGATTCGGCGTACCGGAACAACGTTTGGTGTGTCATCGGAACCGTCGGCACCTTCGGACTCCACGGTGATGTGCTGCATCACAGACTCAGTCTCGGACGTCACCGGAACTGAAATGTTCTCATGCTGTTTTTGTTCTGCGATGATGTCACTTGCATTGCGTCCGACACTAGACTTTTTCTCCAGACGCTTCTTCCAGTGAAACGGCGTATCAGCGAAATACAAACACTCACGTTCGATGACGCGTCCAACACTCGACGGTGAAATTTCCACAGCGTGATCGAGCATCAAAAGTTCTGCGATGCGCTCTTTGCCCATCTGCGGATAGCGCATACGGTAGCGACGAACGAGCTCGATGCTCTCTGCGTCGATCGCTGACTGACGAAGCGTCATCGGCTCGTGTGACTTGTCAGCGAGCGTCGAAAGATTCTCAGGATCAAAGCGTTCGATCCAGCGGTGAAACGTGCTTCGAGAAATGCCAAACTGCCGACATGTCTCGCTGATCGAGTATCGGTTTTCAGCGAAGTGCAGAATCACCGTGAGGCGCTCGATGACGGTTGCATCCAGACCATCGCGTCGGGCACGCGCGAGTAATATATGCAACTGCTCCGGTGAGGGTGTTCCTTGTGTGGGCATTAATTTTTATGTGGGTTTCTGAATATCTTAGCACACATTGGTCTTTTTTGCCAGTACCGTCCGGTCGGGTTGTTTCTGTACTGGTTCAACCCCCGAAAGCTACCGAATGCCCCCGAGCTGAATCAGCCTGAAATCCTACCAGTGGCACTGCACAGTCCCTCACAGCGGCTATTTGCGTCGATATCTAAAATATTGCATTTGCAGACTGCCCTGGAAGTATGTCCGAATCCTTCTGAACCAGTGTTTGACGGCTTTTGAGGCATGAAGTTCATACCCATGCGACATAAGCGCTGGTCTTTGGGACGAAAGGTCCTGACTCTCAAGGCCCTCACTCCGGCGCTCCGCGCCACCTCTCTCCACTACGGTGTAGAGAGGAAAGAAGGAAATATGAACAGAGCTCCCTTCTCCATCTCAATGGAGAAGGGGCGGGGATGAGGGCCTAGGAGTGAGGCTCTCCCCCTAATACCCCACCACCGTAAATGTCGCTACACCTCGGTACACGCCTGACGTTTGCACTTTAGAGCTGCCCACTTCACCCCTGAATTCCATGTATTCCACCGACCCAGAAAGCGGCGTAGCCGTCGCGCGGCGCACTACCGTATACGTGCCATCACCAAGATTAATCCACTTTTCACTGCCTCCGTCAGTCCCCCACTTACTATCGTCATCCGTACTATCCGAGGAAAGCCGTGCTCCCCAT
>JAYTPR010000274.1:0-3811 GCA_043747095.1 Candidatus Peribacterales bacterium | reverse complement strand
CAAGTCCGCGCGCGTGAACGGATCCATCGTTCCTATTTCCTACAAATTGGAAAACGGCGACGTCGTGGAAATTCTCACCAACAAACACCCGCGTCCTACGTTGCAGTGGCTGGAGGAACTTGTCACTCCATCGGGTAGGTCAAAACTGAAGGCGTATTTCTTTTCACATAATCGCTCAGAGTTTTTGGCGAAAGGACGAGAGATGGTGAATAGTGAACTGAAAACGCGGGGTCAGCAGGTTCTGGATAATGACCTTACGCAGCTTGCCCATTTTGAGGGCAAAACTCTGAACCAAAAAGAACGCGAGGATCAGCTCGTGAAGATCGGCATGGGCTCGGTACGTACGTCGTCCATTCTTCGCCACGTACCGCCACGTCCGGTACAGACGAGGTCACGCAGTGCCAAGGTTCCGCCAGCTACGAAGAAAGATCGTGTGGGCATTGAGGGGCAGGCACTCACGATGCCGTATCGTTTTGCGAAGTGTTGCGCTGCGGACATGAGTGAACCTAAGCCTGAGAAGATTGTCGGCATTGTCACCAGAAATGGCATGGTGAATGTGCACCGGCACGACTGTCATATGATGAAAGCGTCGAATCCGGAGCGGAAGATGAAGATGTTCTGGAAAGTGTAAGACTTAGGCAGCTTTTGCCTTCGGTGCTTCGTCATTGATCATGTTGCCTACAAGCGCCTGCATGCGGAGATCAAAGCGGATTTGCTCGTAGACGGAGCCTCCGGCCTTCAGCTCTTCCTCTGGGATCGGATTCCCTGCATCCGCGGAGTTTTTGCGCGCAGCAGCGAGATTCACTTCCATGAGTTTAGGGTCAGCATCAATGTTCAGTTTCAGAGCGAGCTCCTGCATACCGAATCTGAGGACAATGCGTCCGCTGGCGATCTGCTTCATCTCATCGACCACGGACTTTGGGTCTTTGCCCGTAGCCTTGAGCCAGTCGTCCATCGAGATCTTCTGTTGCTCTAGGCGGCCGTGGAGGTCTTGAACCATATCCTGCACCTCAGCGTCCAAAATTTCCTGAGCGACATCGACCTGTGTGGCACCACGCACTTTTTCGTACAGGTCTTCCTCACGACGCTTCATTTCCTCAGACTTCTTTCGATCAAGAAGCATTTTCTTCACATCAGCGCGGAAAGCGTCTGGCGTCATGTCGGAGCCAAGGCGTGTCTTCAGATATTCCTGCGTGAGTTCTGGGAGCTTGATCTCAGAGACTCCTTTCGCTGTCATCTCGATCGAAATTTTTTCACCGCGGATGGCCGGAATGTCGTGCTCTTTCGGGAACGTGACATCGACCGTCTTTTTGTCGCCTTTCTTCATGCCCGTTGCGTGCGTATCAAGCTGTGGCAGCAGGTCCTCTGAGCCGATAACAAGGTTGTAGTGACCGACAGTGAGCTCTTCCACTGGCTTTCCTTTCTTGGTTGAAACCATCGCAAGGTTCACGAGATCACCGCTCTTCGCAGCGCGTTCAACCGGAGTTTCTGTGCGATCCTGAATGAGAATTTTACGAATGAATGACTCCACTTCGGCATCTGTGGATTCTGTGAACGTTTTCTTCTCGATCTTGATGGAGTCTGGCTTCTTCAGGGTGACTGGCGGACGCTCAACGAATGTGAGCGCGATCGTGAGCGGCTTCGTCGAAGTGACGCTAGCTGCCGGACGAAGGATTGGCTTAGCGCCGCTTTTCTCGAGTGCTTCTTTCAAAACTTTTGGGAGTAGTGCGCGGACAGTCTCTTCCGTGAGTTTCTCTTCACCGACGCGACTTCGAACCATGTCACCAGGAGCTTTACCGACGCGGAAACCTTTGATGTCCACATGCTCAGCAAGAAAGGCCAACGCAAGTTTCTCGGCTTCCAAACGCTCGTCGTCCGTGACGGTCGTCAGTGTGCGGATGCGTGACTGTGGTAGTTTCTCGATCTTCGTTTCCATAGGCATGGGATGTTGAAAGGAAAGGCTACTGCGCCGCTTTGCTGATCCACGGCGCGAAATGGTTTAGTGGTGTTGCTGACGCTTGTTCCAGTACACAAGCAGCGGAGTTGCAACGAAGATGGACGAGTACGTACCAAGGACGATACCCATAATGAGCGTCAGAATAAACCACTTGATGGATGCACTTCCGAGAAGGAAGAGCGAAGACAACATGATGAGTGTCGAGATACCTGTCAGCATCGAGCGCTTCCAGACTTGGTTCATCGAGCGATTGGCAATCGTTGCGAACTCTTCCTTCCTCTCTTGCACGAAAAGGTTGTCGCGAATACGGTCAAAGATGACGATCGTATCGTTGACGCAGTAACCGAGAATAGTGAGCAGCGCCGTCACGAAGAGCGTATCGACCTCAAATGCAGTGGTGTAGCTGAGGATCGTAAAGACGCCTCCGACGATGAGCACGCTGTGGAGAAGGGTGGCAACAGCAACGATACCGAATTTCCACGGACTGTATTTGCGTGGGATTTTGCGGAATGAGAAAGCGATCATGATGATGATGCCAAGCGACGCGACGATGAGCGCGTAGATGGCGCGAGACTTGAGAGTCTCTCCGACCGTGGGTCCGATGGTTGTGTACTGCACCTCTGAGATATCTCCAAGAGTGCTCTTGAGGTGAGTGAGAAGTGCGTTGTGGGTCTGGTCATCGATTCCCCTCATGCGTACGACGAAGTTGCCGCTCTGCATACGGTTTACCGTTGGCACGAGGTCAGCTCCTTTGAATGATGCGTAGGCAGCCTGTACGTGCTCCTGCGTTTTGTCTGCTGGAACCGCGATCTCCGAACGCGTGCCTCCCGTAAATTCGATGGAGAAACGAGGACCAGGGACGATCAAGATCACAATGCTCGCTAGGGTTGTGATTGCTGAGATCGTGAAGAGATACTTGGCGGGCCGGAGGAAATCAAATTCTTTCATTGTGGTTTAGTTAAGGAGGATGCGGGACAAAGGGTAGCGCGGCTTTCGTCAATTTACTAGTACGTCAAGGACGGACATTTTTTTGTAGTAGTACGCCGTTCTGGACTGGAGAGGTGTTTGTGAGCGTCCATTCGAGGGCGATGCCACCTGCAATGGAGGTTGTATGCCAGGTGAGGCGTGAGGGGGATGGCCCCAGTAACGCCTCCAACGTCGGTCGTACAGGTTCTAGGAAAGGGAGTAGTCGTTCTATCTCTGTGGAGAGCCAAGCCATGTCCAGACTACCGCTTGCGAGCCCACCGTCTGCAGCCATCTGTTCATTCATAGTTGTGTCGATAAGAGATTCATCATTTCCAACCATGAACTTACGTCCAGATACCGCAATGAAGAATGGGTGGTCATTCGCAGTTCCGAGCCGCTTCATCGTCCATCCTTTATAGTCACCTACATCGCTGAGGCCGCTCGTTTCATCTGCAGTAACATCAATTTTCGTGTATTCCTTCTGAAAGAATTCCTGACGCCTGACACTTCCTTCAGTCATGACGGACGCTATTTTTGCGAGCCACGTATCGATCACTTTTGCATGTGATGCGGTTCCTGTAACGACTGTCACTATTCCTGCATCACCTCGTCGCATCACAATACTGAGCGGCCCTGCGAGGAAGTCTTTGGTGAAACTCGTGATGTCCGTTGATCCCGTCATCTTTTCCAGCTGTGCTTGTGCGATACCTGCAATGCCCTCGGAGAGTGAAGGATTTTCTGTCCCAACTGTTGCTGTAACACTTGAGAGTATGTGCGAAGGATCTGAGAGTGAGAGACCAAAAAGCGGCACATCGCCTTTTGTGATGTCAGCAATCCCTCTTTGTAGTCCGCTCGTGGCACCCTTCAGCATCAGCCTGCCGCGGTCAG
>JAYTPR010000273.1:0-4901 GCA_043747095.1 Candidatus Peribacterales bacterium | reverse complement strand
CACGTATCGCGCTTGCGCTTCAGCATGTGCATGACTCGTGTTTACTTGGACACATCCCCTCAAGGATTCCAACCGATGTCATACAAAACGGTTTACAGCTTTTTACGCACCTATTTCCAAATCCCGACGAGCGCGAAGATACTGGATCAATCATCGAACGCCTGGGTAACAGAGACATGCGACGAGGGAAGCGTGGATGCTTCGATGTCATTATTGGTCGTGATGCACTCGGACGCGTGATTTCATGGCATCAATTTTCCACGATCCCACTTCCGGATGACGACGGTGCCGTCGCATTCATGCAATACACCGGAAGCGCCGATGAAGCATTTATGAAGCGTGCCTATGGCCAAGGAGACGGACATCACGGACATGGCATCTATACGCTGAATACGGCACTGATGCAGCAGATTGCAGATGAGAACGCACGACAGTTTTTATCGTGCTCAGGTGGCCTCAAAGGCTACTTTCTTGAAACCGAATTCAAGGGGCAGGGGGCTTCAGATGATGAGATTCGTTTCACAGCACAACGCCTGAAAATCCATGAGATGACCGGAGCTAAGGCGATCATGCTACGCATGAAAAATGGTTCACTCATGTCCCCACACTTTCAACCGGCACTCAGCAAAGATTCAGCACCGATCAAGCTGCTTCTCCTGTTTCGTCGAAGTTCTTACGACGCCGCAAAACTTCATGAGCAGGAAGATATCGCAAAAGATGAAGCTGAACGCTTGCTTCTTGCGTTCATCGGAAATTTTGATACCGAAGGCTTTCATAAAGGCGACGTTGAGAGTGTGCGATCACTCATGAAAAGCTGGTTCAGAGATGCCGACTCAGCGGTTCTCGTTCCACCGACAATACTTCCGGACATCGTGACCATGGCAAAAAATGACCCCGTGCTACGTGAGTATGCGACTCGTGAGTATGGATCGCTCTCAAAACATGCGACTCGTCTGAAATTACTATTCACGTAAAATAGATTATTGACGTACAAGATTTTTTTGTACTGTTTCTTTTTTTGCCGTAAATCCACGAGGAAGACCCCCGATCAAGCGTCCTTTGTCATCGAGCTGAATCTCAAGACCCGGATAATCAGGGTGCTGCCACATCGACACATCGCCGCGGTGATAGTCGCGGCAGGTCATAGCGAACTCCTTGGAGATCGTTCCCTGGCGATGGACAAATGTATCCGCGTTGCTCCTAATAAGATCAAGAGTCAGGTTCTGTCCGCTGACACATGCGTTCCAGACAGGATTCATAGAGACCACAACTCCCTTTGTATTCAAGTGCACGATGACATCAGCTTTTTTAACAGGTGCAGCTACCTGCTTCGGAGCACAGAATGCCCGGTCTTTCAGAGCTGATGTCACTATGGCTGGCTGACGACCTAAGATAATTGCCACCTCTACTGCAAGCCATTCTACAAACGCGTCACCTGCATCTTTAGCGAGTGCTTTCTGTAGAGAGCAAATATATGAATGCTCCAACTGGCTAAGAGGAATATCAGGTCCTGCGCCAAAAGTTTCCTGCATTTCTTCTGAAACAAGAAACTTACCAGACGCCATAAATATCTTTGTTCCAGCACCTTGCCAAGCATTTACTCGATATACTGGGAACACCAGTACCGACGTGAGAATTGCGAGAAAAAAGCTACAAACATTCATCAGCCAAGAATGGCGAGTGGATGCTTTTACAGAAGATTGAAAGAAATGCATAGTTTTCCATACTAGCATGAAATAACCACTATGTTCTCCATACCATTTTAGTAACCACCGCGCTCCATAAGTGACTCTCGTAGCTCAGGCTCATGACTATCTACAATTGCTCTGTGCATCATGGCTGCACGTTCTGTCTGGGTATGAAGGAAAGCCTGAATATGGGTAATGGCGGTCTCTTTTCCCGCAATTGCAGTTGATCTGCCCAGTATTCCTTGGGCAACTTTGTACGTCGCCCATGCGATATCCAAGACTACAGCCAAATGGCCGATTTCTTTCTGTAACACACCAAAAGCGACGCCGACCTCCAGACCGACTGCGATGATACTTGCAGGGGCGATTGGAATTTTTAGAAGATCCCACATTTTCTGACGGGCTTCGGCATGAAGCTCATCAAACTTTTCACAGAGCATCTCAAGCTCAGCACGATCAGCTTCTTCTTGTTCTCTCTCGCTCATCCGAGGCAGGCGCTTTTCTTCATGCACATTGTCATCACTCTCACGATCAAGAACGACATCAAGGATCAACAGCCGGCGAAAGCGATCATGTTCCATCGACGCGGCATGCTAGGAGGCTTACGGCACGCGTGCAAACTTCCTGCGCCAAGAAGTGTCATAACGGCTCGGATCACACACGAAGTCAGAGCGGCGTAAAATCAAGCACAATGATTTTTGCCCACACTTCACGAATGAGTTCTTTCAGATCATCTTTTTCTTGCTGTGTCACCGAGAACTGCCGAGTCGTCGGATCCTCGCCTCGCTCACCGATAAATTCCAGGCTAAACGCTTGCGGCACAAGCATCGGATCAGCGATTTCCAGAAGAATGGCGTAGAAGACAAGTTGCCTAAAATTGGCCCCTTCTTGCCCTGAACGCGATACTTTTCCCACCTCTGTTCCGCCACGAATAGCTGACGGAGCTTTCGGCGCACCAGTCTTGTAGTCAATGACGACTGCGTCGGCCGACGCTTCGTTAGCTCTATCGATACGGTCGATCTTTCCTTTGATCGGAATATCACCAAGCTGCCCACGATGATCACGTTCGATGGCGTGGATGAACGGTGTGGCGCTTTGAAGACGTTCCGTAAAGTAACGTGGCAGTGCGACTTTGGCCTGCTCCAGGAGATCACTTCGTTGTTTTTCAGTGAGGATATTTCGTTCAAAGAGATGCCACTGAAACGCTTTCAAGAAATCTGAGACGGCAAAATCTTTTTTTGACTGATGGGCAGCAGCCCATTCCTTCAGTGCCCAGTGCACGGCAGAACCGTACCCAAGTGAACGCATGGAAGATTCGCTGAGCTCCTCCGGCTGGCCGAGTAAGTCGACTCGCCTGAAAGCGAGAGGATCCTCGAGAAAACGACTCAAAGACGTTGGGGAGAGTGCAAAGTTTTTCAGTCTTTCGTGCAAATACGCATCCAGCTCGGCATCAGGGTCGGAGACTGGCTGCAGAAGTATCAAAGACGAGGTTTCAGGGGATTTGAGCACACCATCTGCCTCTGGAAGAGGTCCTGCTTCGGCAAAGAAGGCGGAAGGGGAGACCTGTCTTGCCCTCTCCCCTACCGCAAATTCACGCGGACAGATGAAGAAGAGCTCACGCTTGGCACGAGTCATTGCGACGTACGCCACACGACGCTCATCTTGATGTTTTTCGAATCTCTTTTGCTCAGTCTCCCATCCAAAGAGCAGGTCTTCCGGAAGTGAGAGTGATGAGGGGCTTCTGCGCTGATCCCAGTGACCATCGCGGAAGCTACTGAGGATGACTGTATGAAACTCCAGACCCTTACTTTGGTGCGCCGTAAGAAGCTGCACGCCTTCCGTGACAAGATGTGGAATTTGGTACGTGAGTCTGAGCTGACCAAAATCTTCATCATCGTAGAATTTGAGATCATGCAAAAATTTCTTCAGTGTGAGAAGTGGCGAATCAAAACATCGCTCTTTCACGTAACGGAAAAATTCTTCCACGACTGCAAGATCGATGGGATCCAAATCTTTTGCCGAGTCCGCAATACCGGACTGACGCAGAACATGCTCCACCGTTTCTAGAACAGTGCGAGATTCTTGCTTCTGACGAAAATCAAAAAGCATGTCGCGCGCACTGATGAGCGCCTCACGATTGAGAAACGGTAATTCGTATGTTTCAAGCTCTAAAAGTAAATCATGAATAGGGACTTTTTCGCTTCTGGATGCCGAAATGAGACGTGCGATATCCGCTGGGTGACAGCCAAAACATTCGCATGCCAGCGCATGGAGAAATGGATCATCCCCTCTTCCATCCGTACTCTTGAGAATCGTCAAAACCTGACGGACGACCGGATGCACGAGAAGGTCTGCCTTGCCATGCAAGACAACTGGGATGTTTCGTGCACGAAGAACGTCATAGATCGGACGAAGCTCACCATTAGTCTGCACGAGGACGCAGAGTTCTTGCGCGGGAATTCCTTTTGCAATGCGCTCCTCAATGATATCTGCGATGAGCCATGGTTCCGCAGAATCAGATGCGGCGCGAAGAAGTGTTGGCTCGATGCCTTTATCCTTTGTGAACGCTTTCAAATCTTTCTTGAGACCTGGAAGTTTTCCTACCAAGCGCTCATCGTTTTTGACGATGAGTCTTCCCGCTGCATCCAAAATTGTCTGAGTCGAACGATAGTTCTCCGTAAGTACGATGACCGGGGCTTTCGGAAAACGCGCATGGAACGACATCATGTGCTCAATGTTTGCACCCTGAAAACGGTAGATGGCCTGATCATCATCACCAACGACGAAGAAGTTAGGCTCATGCGGGAGCGTTTCATACGTTGTGAGCCTATCGATAACCGCCCACTGTGCCCCATTGAGATCCTGAGCTTCATCCACGAGAATGTACTGATACCTCTCCTGGAGCCCTGATAGAAGCCAATCTTCACTACTGAGGACTTTAAGGACAGTGAGAATCATGTCATCAAAATCATAGAAACCTTTCTCCTCCAAAAATTCGCTGTAGCGCCTAAAAATCTCGATGAATTCCCGAAACTTCAGAGCGGCAAGCAAGTTTTTCTGATGCACTTTCGTACCGGGCTTACTTTTTTCAGACATGACCGTGTCATATTCATCGGCAACTTTTAAAAGGTCTTTTAAATTTTTGCGTTCGCGCTTGCAATCACTAATGCGTCCGAGAATAGCCGGAATTTTTTCGTACGGATTCTTGGGATT
>JAYTPR010000272.1:0-2065 GCA_043747095.1 Candidatus Peribacterales bacterium | reverse complement strand
ATGACCTGATCGAAAATTTTGACGTCGGTGTACTGCGGATCAATGATGCGACGACCCAGCGTATTCTCTGCCATGTAACCAACGGCAAGCACCGTATTTCTCGGGTCAGCGAGTTCGTTTTTGAGGTGATGACGAATGCGACCAGCTTCACACATGCCGGAACCAGCCATGATGATCATAGGGCCACGTGCGCCATTGAGCTCTTTGCTTTCCTCAACGCTCTCTGTGTACGTGACAAGTGAGAACTGGAATGGGTTGTGTGCCTTGCGAAGAAATCGGTCGAACATATCCTGGTCATAACATTCCGGATGTTTCTGGAAAATACCCGTGACCTTGGAAGCAAGTGGAGAGTCGATGATGATCGGAACTGCTGGAATTTCTTTTGCGTCCCAGAGAACATGAAGGTCATAGACGATCTCCTGCGTACGCTCTAAAGAGAACGCAGGGATGAGGAGTTTTCCGCCTCGGGCTGCGGTTTTAATGATAAGGTCTCTCAACTTCTCACGCGCAGTTAAAATAGAATCGTGTTCGCGATCACCGTAGGTACTTTCGCAAATAAGATAGTCAACCGGCGGCATGGATTCTGGATCGCGAATGATAGGAAGAGTGGAGCGTCCGACGTCACCGGAGAAACCGACACGCACCGTCTTTCCATCTTTTTCAATTTCCAGAAGCATCATCGCGGAACCCAAAATGTGACCCGCCTCCATGAAGGTGCAGTACACACCGGGTACAACCTGGAATCGCTCGTGATAATTTTTCCCGACGAAAAGTTTCATGCATTCCGTCGCATCTTGCTGTGTGTAGAGCGGTCCATTTGACGGCAACATGGACTTCTCTAAATGCCTTCGGTGAAAGTCTTCATCTTTTTCCTGAATGTAACCGCTGTCCTGGAGCATCACCTCTGTCAGGTCTTGTGTTGCGTACGTACTGAAAATAGCGCCTTCGTAGCCCTTCTTGTACAGCAGAGGAATGCGTCCTGAGTGATCCATGTGCGCGTGCGAGAGGACCATGGCATCGATCCCTTTTTTCGCATCAAACAAAAAACCTGCGTTCTTGGCGGCAGCTTCACTGCGTCGACCCTGAAACATGCCACAGTCGAGCAGGATGGACATATCCCCCATCCGAAGCTCGTGGCACGTACCCGTGACTTCTCTGGCCGCTCCGTGTGAGATGAGTTTGAGGTCCATGGCTTGATTATGACCGCACGGAGCAAAAAGAGACAGAAGCTATCGCCGGCTACTATGATTTTTATCTGGACTTATCAACGATGGTAACGCCGTTGATAGTATTAGTTTCGTCGAACGTGAGCGTGATCTCAGATCCCACCTCATTTTTCACTGCGTCTGGAGTTAGCCCCGTATATTTGGCAATAGTGTGCCTATCGACGAGAATGCCATTCCCCAGCTCCATACAACCGTCCACGATACCCACTATCGTGGTTGTCTGAGGCGGAAACTTGAACTCAAGCTCCGGACCATTTCCCATATCAGGGAAAACCGCGGCTCCGACGATTGTGTCGCTTGAGTCAAAGGTCAGCCTGATCTTGGAACCAACTTTGGTTTTGACTTCGTCTGGAGTCATCCCCGTGTATTTGGCAATAGTGTGCCTATCGACGATCATGCCATTTTCCATCTCCATACAACCGTCCCTTACGCCCACCATTTTGGTTGTCTGTGGCGGCGGAACGTATGCCTCAGGAGCTTTCTCAACATTGCCGTGAGCCATATATGTGTTTGGAAACAAATAATATTTAGATACATTATACACTTTAATGTCATTTTTGTAAACTAGAGGTGACAATCTGAACCGACTGTAAGAGTCTCGTTTTTTCCTCTTCCGTTAGGGCTCGAACGGCACCCGGCTTCATCGTGTCATCCGTCAGGGTCATGATACGGATGCGCCGGAGAGCTTTGACGGTGTACCCCGTCTGCTGAAACATACGGCGAACCTGTCTGTTCTTACCTTCGGTCAAAATCACGCGAGCCCTCGTTGGTGCGATTTTCCAGCACTTCAGTGGCTTGGTTTCAGCGCCATCCATCTGGAAGCCTTCTTCAATTTTTCG
>JAYTPR010000271.1:0-5711 GCA_043747095.1 Candidatus Peribacterales bacterium | reverse complement strand
GTAGAGCGCTCACTCCGTGTTCTTGACGGAGGAGTTGCTGTGTTCGACGGCTCCCAGGGAGTTGAGCCACAGTCCGAGACCGTGTGGCGCCAGGCAGATAAGTACGCAGTTCCACGTCTCGCATTCGTCAACAAAATGGACAAGATCGGAGGCGACTTCTTTATGTCTCTCCAGAGCATCCACGAGCGTCTTTCTAAAAACGCCGTCGCCATCCAGCTCCCAGTTGGAGCAGAAAGCGACTTCAAGGCAATCATCGACCTCATCAACGAGGAGATGGTGACCTTTGAGGGTGAACACGGTGAGAAGCACGTTCACCACCCAGTCCCAGATGACATGAAAGAAGAGGTGAAGAAGTACCGCGCCATCATGATGGAGAAAGCTGCCGAAGGTGCTGGTGAAGAGCTTATGGATAAGTTCCTGACAAACGGAACGTTGACGAAGGAAGAGCTCCTCGATGCTCTTCGTCAGGGCACTGTGTCTGGTAAGACATTTCCTGTTCTGTGTGGATCATCCCTCAAGAACATGGGTGTGCAGCTCGTTCTCGACGCCGTGGTGAACTTCCTACCAAACCCGTTCGATGCTCCGCCAGTGAAGGGTGTAAACCCTGATACGGACAAAGAGGAAGAGCGTAAGCCTGATAACAATGAGCCACTTGCCGCTCTTGCATTCAAGATCGCAACTGACCCATTCGTCGGACGCCTCATCTTCGTTCGCGTCTATTCCGGAGTCCTCAAGTCCGGTTCGTACGTCGTAAACACTCGTACTGGTAACAAAGAGCGCATCGGACGCCTCGTTCGTCTCCATGCCAACAACCGCACCGAAATCGACCAGATCGAAGCAGGTGACATCGGAGCCGTCATCGGACTCAAGGACACCCGCACGGGTGACTCGCTTTCTGCTGAGGATCATCCGATCCGCTTGGAGAGTATTACGTTCGCTGAACCTGTGATCTCGCTCGCTATCGAACCGAAGACCAAGGCTGACCAAGAGAAAATGGGTATGGCTCTCCAGAAGCTTGTGGAAGAAGATCCGACTCTTCGCGTCCGAACGGACGACGAGACAGGTCAGACCATCCTTGCAGGAATGGGTGAGCTTCACCTCGATATCATCATGGATCGTATGCGCCGCGAATTTAAAGTGGAGAGCAACTCCGGTAAGCCTCAGGTTGCGTACCGTGAGACGATTCAGAAGAGCGTCGACCATGAGGAAAAATACATCAAGCAGACGGGTGGTCGCGGACAGTACGGACACGTTCTCTTTACCGTCTATCCTCAGGAGCCGGGCAAGGGTTACGAATTCGAGAACTCCGTTGTCGGAGGCCGCATCCCACGCGAATTTATCTCGCCGTGTGACAAGGGTTTCCAGGAAGGTCTTTCCCGCGGTGTTGTTGCAGGCTTCCCAATGGTAGATATCAAAGTCGAGCTCACGGATGGTTCATCCCATGACGTGGACTCCTCCGAAATGGCGTACAAAATCTGTTCGTCCATCGGTATTCAGGCAGCTTGCCGCAAGGCAGAGCCGGTTCTCCTTGAGCCGATCATGAAGGTCGAAGTCGTATGTCCGGAGGATTACTTCGGAGACGTGATGGGTGATATCAGCGCACGCCGTGGTCTTATCAAAGACACCGGTTCCCGCGGTATGGCCAAGACAGTTCTTGCTGACGTTCCGCTTGCAGCCATGTTCGGTTACGCAACGGAACTCCGCTCCATGTCTCAGGGTCGCGCAAGCTACTCCATGGAACCAAGCCACTACGCAAAGGTCTCCAAGAACGTTGCTGATGAAGTCATCGCCGCACGCCAGGGAGGCAAATAAATCGCTCTTATGACCGAAAGAAGCCCCACACGGGGCTTTTTTCTTGTGTATCTTGTGTTATTGAGTTGACACGTCTGTACCAGCGAGTTAATATGCCGTTCCTATGGGAAAACGACGCTTCACCGACGACAGCTGGAACAAAGAACCATGGTTCCGTGCCCTGTGCACTGCCATGACACAGCTTAGTACTGAGGAGGAGATGGCCAACTTCCTTCGTGATATCGCCACACTCTCCGAGCTACAGGCATGGAGCGAGAGATTTGAAGTTGCGAAACAACTAGCGCAGGGGATTACGTATCGTGAGATCGCAAAGAACACCGGAGCAAGTACGACGACAGTGACACGCGTTGGAAAGTTTCTCGAGAACGGACAGGGTGGGTATAGAAAAGTCCTGAATGCCCATCGGCATCATCGGATGGTTTCCAGTGCTTCGTCCGCGCAGAGCGGGGTTGCACATATTCCGGAGCAGAAGCCGGTATCCGTCCTGCAGAAATATCTCGAGAAGGCCAAGAACGAGTAGGCCGCAGGAACCCTTACCCTCTCTGCTCCAGATACGGAGTCTCTCTTCTGATATTCCCCCTCACCCCCATGAATTCCGCAGAAAAACAGTACGTTGTTATCCCTAAAAATGCGCTGGAAGGCTCAGGCCCTCGTAACAGCGTGTGCGGCCTCCTGCTGGCTGCAGGGTATGACAAAGTGGCCAGCGGCTTCGACCGTCGCGATCAAATCGAACAAGGTGATTTTATCTTCCGTGGCGTGAAAGGCTCAGATGCACTTTCGACCCAGCTAGAACTGTTCCGTGAGCAGCCGCTCGGTATCCTGATGGGTTCGGATGTTCTTGCTGAAGCAGATATTGCAGCAATGTCACTCGGTGTTCAGTCCGATATTCAAAAGCTCGTATCGCTCAATATCGGTGAATGCCGGATGAGATTTTTGGTGCCGAATGAGTCTCAGGTCGGCACAGAGAATGACTTAACAG
This sequence comes from Candidatus Peribacterales bacterium, assembly GCA_043747095.1. Classification (GTDB taxonomy): domain Bacteria; phylum Patescibacteriota; class Gracilibacteria; order Peribacterales; family Peribacteraceae; genus JAGORY01. The sequence continues at coordinate 2,920 of JAYTPR010000271.1, read as the reverse complement.
ATCGTCTCATCTTTAGTAAATACTCAGGACTTGCCGAGCGTTCACTTGGCAGTCTCGGCGTACGTACGCCTGTGCGTCAGACAGAAGGAGCCGACACGCGCGTTAATGATTGGCGCAAGCAAGAGCCCAGAGTCGGCGCTTTCGAAATAGTCGGTTCCGGTGATACCGCTCGCCAAAATGACCTGCAGATTGTCGAGAGTTTCACCTATCCGACTGGCGATATGCTTGATCTTCCCTATTTGGACTTGAACCGCATCACGACCGATGTGTATGCCAGTAACATCACGAGTGCCTCCAGAAGGTCAAGAGACATGCTTCGAGAAATCGGGCTCGCTTTGGAGTCCGCAAGAATGGTGAACCGCTTTGTGACGTTCCAGTTCAATGTGCCGAATGCGGAACTCCCAAAATTTGTGGATCTCGGCATGAAAGGTCCTAGCGTTTCGCCACTTCTAACGAAAGACGGCGAACCGTGGTCAGCTGTCACTATTTCTGTTCCGGAGAACAAACAGAATGCAGCACGTACTGAGCTTATGGCGCGCGGCGCAAAGGACTTGCTGACCAGTTCGCCCCTCAATGCTGAGCCGAATGCCGAGACGTCGAATGTCATTCGCCTCCTGCCATTTGGTACAGGCGCAGAGACGAGCAAGGAACCCACGACAGCAATCGATCAAAGTGAAAAACAGACGGAGGAAGCAGGTTGGCTTGTAGGTCTCTCGGAAAAACTTGATAGGCGTATCCAAAGCGGAGATCAAGCTTCTACGACGCTCAAAGCTTTGGAAAAAGGATCTGATTTTTGTGCAGCTCGGTACGTGGGAGAGGCTGGCGAGCTTTCCAAAGCCATTCGTAAGGAGACGAAGACGGATACCACGATGGAAGCAAGTCAGTGCTTCTACTGGCTCATTGTCGCTTTGAAGTCCAAAGGATATTCGCTCGATGAAGTGGCAAGCCTACTCACAGATGACGAAACTCCGACTGACCGCCTCAAAGCCATCATTGCGTCCGCTGATACAAAGCGTTTGCTTGTGGGAAGTGGCGGTATCGCAAATGAAGCCGTGGACTATGCCGATGATGCGATCACATTTTCTACCGTCCTTCGAAAGAGCAGCAAAGACGAAGCGCTCAAAGCCGCGGGCGTGTCGCTCCAAAAACTTCTCTCACTTCTCAAGATCGCGGATATTGATCTCAGTGCCGTGATGGAAGCAGAGCGTGGCTGAAGCTCTCTTTTCCTGCATACTGCCTTCGATGAGTCACGATTTGTTCATCCATCGCACGCTTGAGCTCGCCGAAAAGGGGAGGGGGAAAACAGGTGCAAATCCGATGGTCGGTGCAGTGCTTGTTCGAAACGGAAAGATTGTTGTCGAAGGTCTTCATGAAGGATTTGGCAAGGCTCACGCAGAGCTTCAGTTACTGCAAAAATTTGATCAAAAAATTGATTCAAAAGATATTTTGTATGTGAACTTAGAACCGTGCTGTCATGACAAAAAAAAGACTCCGCCATGCGCACAGATGCTTATCGAAAAGGGTATTAAAAATGTTGTCGTCGGCATGGTGGATCCAAATCCTGCGGTCTCGGGAAAGGGGATTGATCTTCTTCGATCAAGCGGAGTGAAAGTGGAGATCGCAAGTGGTATGACAGCCGACTGTCTTCGTCTCAACCGAGGCTATGTTTCACTCATGACGAAAGGCCGTCCGTGGGTGACGATGCAACAGGCTCGTACTCCCGACGGAGAATTTGCAGCTCCAGATGGAACGTTTCTCAAGATCACGACTCCTGACCAAGACCGATGGACGCACGAATTTCTTCGCGCGAAGTGTGATGCCGTGCTCATCGGTATCGGTACCGCACTCATGGATAATCCTCGGCTGACGATTCGTCATCTGCCATCGTCATTTCAGCCGCTTCGCATTATCATCGACTCACGACTTCGTATTCCACTGGAGGCATATCTTGTAAGTGACGAGTACGCGGCGAATACGATACTCATCATCAAGCCGGGTTTGCCTGATCCTGTACGCGCAGTTATTCCAGAGCTTCAGCAGCGTGGCGTACGAGTGATGGAAGTAGCTCACACAGAAACAGGTATTGATTTCGCCGCACTCTGGAAGGCACTGATAACGCCTACAGAGGGGTTTCACGGAATCTCGAGTATTCTCTTTGAAGGTGGCCAGCAGATGTGGAAAGCGTTTAGAGCGGAGAAATGTATTGATGAAGAGGCAGTGCTTGTAGGGATTCCTGCGCTTGGATCGGAGCAGAGAAAGCCGCTGAGTCCGAGGTACTGAAAGTTGCCAACTTTTAGATGCACAAAAAACCAAAGACGATCCTAGAAGAATTATGTGATTCTTTCTTTGGGGGACCAGGAAACCTCAAGATGATCGTTTTGGTTCGCTTTTGCTTGAGTGATTTCATTTCCACTTTCTTTTGACGCAAAAGAAAGTGGAGAAAGAAAACAGTCGCTTTGAAAAAATATCCTGCGCATCAATCACTCGCTTCGCTAAAAAGTCCGAACTTGTCCCGCTCTGGCGGGACTTCGGACAGCGGACTTTTTCACGCTCCGCTCGCGAAGATGCGCGACGGAATTTTTTCAAGGCGACACGCAGCTCTTCTTGAGAGCTGTAGCACACGCCAAGAACATTCAAAGACGCAATCGAAGACTCTTTAGAACACCACGTCCAGTACCCTATTGGACACCGAAGGGGTGTGGTCGAAGGAAAATGGGTTAAGACTGGAGGGTAATGGGGGTTTGGGGGATCTAGGGAACCTGGCAAGGTTCCCTGGTCCCCCAAGGAAGAATCGAATAACGACAAAAATGACCTTCTTTGGTTTTTTGCGTCAAAAAAGTGGAAATGAAATCAGAAAGCCAAGACGATCATCTTGAGCATTGCTTAACTCAGATACCCGCGACACATGTCGAGAGTCTGA
>JAYTPR010000270.1:0-7151 GCA_043747095.1 Candidatus Peribacterales bacterium | reverse complement strand
ACCGGTACCTGCAACACCGCCACAAACTGCAAGGCACCACCACCACCGCCACCTCCACCAGCGCCTGCCGTCTGTTGTAAGAACGGCACGAGCTACATGTGCGCTGCATCGTGCACCGCTCCGGCTACGTCCGTGACGATCACCGGTACCTGCAACACCGCCACGAACTGCAAGGCACCACCGCCACCGCCACCTCCTCCTCCATCTTCGAGCGCACCTCGATGCACGGGAACGACACCCACCGGCACCGGGTGTAGTAATTCAACTCCGTGCGACACCAGTAAGGGAGATTGCTTCTGTTACAAAACTTCTCCACTCAACATCAACGGGCAGTGTAAGTAAGTCGACATCAACAATTTATGAGAAAGCCGCCTCCGGGCGGCTTTTTAGCATCGCTTTTTTTAGAGCATCTTCTTCAGATACTGATCGGTGTAGCTGTCCTTCACTTTGTACGTATGCCGTTTTCTGAAGCATCGGTTGCTCTGGACAGATTTGTCCTGTGACGCCGAATTTGTATAACAAGTGCGAAAAAATCCCTACAGTAAAAGAGTTCCCAACCTCACATGCTTCATAAGGCTCCAAAACTTCTTGCTGCTGCGTCCGGCATTTTTGTCGTCGGTGTTCTGGTCTATACCATCAATGATCGTGTTGGTAATAGCACGTTCAGAGGACAAGCTGTACCAGCTGCCGCCACGTCTTGTACGACATGGTTTTATCTTGATAATCCTCAGGGCGGGGGCTTACCTACTCCTACGCCAGGTGTCGATGACGGTAGCACCACAACGACAGCGGCAGGAATGTGTGGCAAAAAAACGAAGACGATTAAAAAGAAGTATGCACCTGTGAAAGCAGACGGTAGTGCCAGAAAAGTATGTCAATGCGGCTCCAATGCCAACACAATAAAAACTGCTCTCAAAAATGCAGTAAAAGCCGGTATGGATGCCGAATGCATTGCCTCCAACGGTCCGATGTGTGATGCGACATGCACAAAATCTGGCGACGCCGTGGTGAAGAACAAGGTTGGCCCAACGTATACCGGTGAAACTATCGATGGTGGACAAAGACTATGTCCAGGAATGACCTGTTACTGCTTCACATCATGGAAATGGTCATGCGACATCGAACAGGGATGCGCGGCACCCAGTAGCAGTTCCTCCTCTTCTACTCCTTCCGTGTGTTGTAAGGTCGGCACTGCCGCTCCTACCTGCTCTGCAACCTGCGCTGGAACAACGATCCCTACCACTCCCGCAGGTAGCGCGTGCACGGCAACAAGTTGTGTGAGCTCTTCGTCATCGTCCTCTTCTACTCCTTCCGTGTGTTGTAAGGTCGGCACCGCCGCTCCTACCTGCTCTGCAACCTGCGCTGGAACAACGATCCCTACCACTCCCGCAGGTAGCGCATGCACGGCAACAAGTTGTGTGAATCCGCCGTCATCACCTCCATCCTCACCACCATCATCCAGTAGCTCTTGCCCTGCAGCTTCCATAGGCGTCTACTGCAAAGTCAGCGGACCATTTTGTACAACTGGTTGTCGTTGTCTCGACTCGAGCGGTTACCAAGTGACCGAGCTCGGAACCAGGGTGGGAACGTGTCAGAATTAGCAATCGTTCGCATTTCAAAAAAGCCGCCTTCGGGCGGCTTTTTAGATCTCTTTTTTTAGAGCATCTTCTTCAGATACTGTCCGGTGTAGCTGTCTTTCACTTTCGCTACATCTTCCGGCGTTCCCACAGCCATGATTTTGCCGCCTTCGTCGCCGCCGTCTGGGCCGATGTCGATGATGTGGTCCACGGACTTCACGACGTCTAGGTTGTGTTCGATGACGAGGACGGTGTTGCCCTTTTCCACGAGCCTCTGGAGAACATCAAGGAGGCGAGCGATATCGTCGAAGTGCAAACCGGTTGTGGGTTCATCCAAAATATAGAACGTCTTACCCGTTGCGCGCTTCGTGAGCTCAGTTGCGAGCTTGATGCGCTGTGCCTCACCTCCAGAGAGTGTTGTCGCGCTTTGTCCTAAGTGAATGTAACCAAGACCGACATCGCTTAGGGTCTGGAGCTTGTTCTTGATCGATGGGAACGCTGCGAAGAAATCGAGTCCTTCGGTAATCGTCATTTCCAAGGCATCAGCGATATTCTTTCCTTTATAGGTGACTTCCAGAGTCTCGCGGTTGTATCTCTTACCGCGACATGTCTCACAGGTGACGTAGACGTCTGGGAGGAAGTGCATCTCAATTCTCTTGAGTCCATCACCTTCACAGTCTTCACAACGTCCGCCGGAGACGTTGAAGCTAAAGCGTCCTGGCTTATAGCCACGAGTCTTGGCTTCAGGCGTCATGGCAAAAACGTCACGTATTTCCGTGAAGATGCCTGTATAGGTAGCAGGGTTAGAGCGCGGCGTACGGCCAATGGGGGATTGGTCGATAACGATGGCTTTATCAAGATGCTCGAGTCCTTTGATCCCTTTGAAGTTCTGGCCTTTGCCGTGCGCTTTATTGAGCGTGCGTTGAAGTTCTGGCGCCAAGATGCCGTGGATCAAGCTTGATTTGCCTGAACCGGAAACGCCCGTGACTCCGATGAAACATCCGAGCGGGAACACAGCATGAACATCCTGAAGGTTGTGGTGCGTTGCACCGAAGACCTCCACGGTTTTGCCGTTTCCCTTGCGACGTGTCTTTGGCACAGGAATTTTCTTTTTTCCTGAAAGATACTGACCCGTGACGGATTCTGCTTTTTCAATGAGCTGTTTCGGCGTTCCTTGAGCTACAACTCTTCCTCCATGCTTACCGGCCCCGGGGCCGATCTCCAGAAGCCAGTCAGCAGCTTCGATGGTTTCTTGATCATGTTCGACGACGATGACCGTGTTTCCGATATCGCGGAGATTCGTCATGGTCTTGATGAGCTTTGTGTTGTCGCGCTGATGAAGGCCGATACTCGGCTCATCGAGCACATAGAGAACACCCTGCAGTGCGGAACCGATTTGCGTTGCGAGACGGATACGCTGCGCTTCGCCGCCGGAGAGTGTTGCGGCGGAGCGGTTGAGTGTGAGGTACTTGAGTCCGACGTTCTCAAGGAAGAGTAGGCGAGAGATGATCTCAGCCGTCACTTTTTTGACGATCGTAAATTCGTACTCGGAAAGTGCGTTTTCACCCTTTCCTGGTGCAAGGCTCTCGAAGAATTTGCGTGCAGTAGTGACGGACATTTCCGTTCCTGCCACGATGTTTTTCTTACCGACCGTGACACCGAGAATTTCCTTTTTTAGGCGCTTACCGCCGCATTCCGGACATGGCAGTTCAAACATGTACTGCTCAATCTGGCTGCGTGTGTAGCTTGAGTCCGTCTCTTTGTGACGACGCTCAAGGTTTGGAATCACACCTTCGTACGTTGTCTGATAGTGACCGTCGAATTTCTCGGTCATGAAATCGACATCTACTTTTTCAGGGTGACCGTAGAGCACGATTTTCTGTACCTCTGGCGTCAGATGTTTCCATGACACATCAAGATCAAACTTCAATTTCTTGGCGAGTGCCGTGAGTGTCTGCAGCATGAAGCTCATGCGACCTGCAGATGTAGCCCACGGATGAATGGCTCCTTCGTCGACCGTAAGATCGATATTAGGAACGATGCTTGCTGCATCAACCTGGAGAATGCTGCCGATACCATGGCAGTGTTCACAGGCGCCGTGTGGAGAGTTGAAGCTGAAGCTGCGTGGCTCGATTTCAGGAATGCTCATCTCTGGATAGTCCGGGTTCACGAATTTGTCTGAGAATTTCACGAGATCACCAGTGTCGCTGTCCATGACGAACATGAGGCCGTCACCTTTCTTGAGCGCGAGTTCTACCGAGTCAGCAAGACGTACGCGGTTTGGGTTTACCTGTTCGACCGTTGTACCGTCACTGAGTTTTTCCTGCACAGGTTCAAAATCACGGATAACCAGACGGTCGATGACGATTTCAACATCGTGGCTTTTTTTGGGGTCGAGAACCAGCTCCTCATCTGTTGTGACGATTTGCCCGTCGACGCGCATACGCACAAATCCTTCGCGCTTGATCGTATCCAAGATTTTTTGGTGAGCTCCTTTGCGGCCAATGATTTGCGGCGAAAGAAGAATGATCTTTCTGCCGTCCGGCATTTTGGTGATGATGTCGGTGATCTGCGTTGATGACTGTTTTGTGAGCGGCTTCCCCGTAATAGGACAGTGAACCTGTCCGACCTTTGCCCAGAGGAGACGCATGTAGTCATAAATTTCCGTCACCGTTCCCACGGTTGAGCGAGGGTTACGCGGTGCGGTTTTTTGGTCGATGGAGATGGCAGGTGAAAGACCGTCGATACTATCGACCTCCGGCTTTTCCATCTGCGCGATGAACTGGCGAGCGTACGCAGAGAGAGATTCGGCGTAGCGACGCTGCCCCTCCGCGAAAATAGTATCGAATGCTAGAGATGACTTTCCGGAGCCGGAGAGTCCCGTAATGACCGTGAGAGAATTCCTTGGAATATCGACGTCGATATTCTTGAGGTTGTGCATCCTCGCGCCTTTGACTCTGATGAAATCCATAGAAAAAGGAGTCTTATGGTTTAGATATGAACCATAGCTGATGGAGCTTACAGTATGGGTGCTGTTCTGTCTAGTCTGGGGCTCTAGAGCTATTCCAGTGCTTCTCCGTCAAAAGTCAGCGTGTGCTCTATTGGCAGCTTTCCTCCACCTCACCCATCCGCGCGCTTCGTACCCATAAAAAGGTGTAGAATTCGCGTGTTCCCACCCCACTCATACCATGCATTTTCGTCGCTACCTGACACTGGTCTCAGCTGCTCTTCTGGTGCCGCTTCTTGCAGCAACGTCGATCTCAGCAGCGCAGTTTACGGACGTGCCAACTGGCGCGTGGTTTGCACCCTATGTGTCACAAGCTGTGCAGGAAGGAATTGTGGCTGGGTATAAAGATCAGTACGGAAATACGACTGGAAAATTTGGTCCAGACAATCCAGTCACCGTGGGTGAAGCGCTGAAAATTTCTTTAGAGGGTGCGGGATATGACACAAGCCGCGGTGTCGGATACGGCCACTGGGCAGCGAAGTACATGTCTGTTGCTTTAGGGCTCGGGTTTGAGATGATGCAGGTCCAAGGCCTAAATTTGGATCGTCCGGCGACTCGCGCTGAAGTATCGTCGCTCATCGCTGATTCTTTCAGAATTGATAACAACACATTTACTGGTGGTCAGTACTTAGATGTCACAGCAGCGACTCCATATGCTGGTTCCATCCAGGCCCTGACCAAAACATCTATCGTGGCGGGGGACAAAGATGCAGTTGGTAATCCTATCGGACGCTTTCGCCCAAATGATCTGGTGAATCGTGCTGAAGCAGTGAAGATCGTCATTGGCGCTCGTGCTGCCTACGGTACACCTGGTCGCACTACGCCTATTTCTTCGTCGTCCTCTCGCTCCTCCTCTCGTTCCTCTTCGGGTTCATGCAGAATCCAGGACTGTGGTCCTGCTCCCGCGATGCCAAATTGGCAGTGTCCGAACGGCTCTATTGCGGGTCCTTCATGCGAAAAGCTTCCTGACGGTCGTTGCGGTTGGCTTATTCGTCAGTGCCCCATCACATCGTCTCGTTCGTCCAAATCATCGAGTAGCTCCAGACGAACCGTACAGACCTTTATCCTCACGTACACGGATAATGGTTTCCAGCCTTCATTCATTGCTGTGCGCTCCGGCGACATCGTAAAATTCCGTAACCAGTCGACAGTAGGGATGTGGGTCGCAAGCAATCCGCATCCGACTCACAGCGACTATTCCGAATTTGATCAACGGCGGAGCGTAAATGCGAACGCAGAGTATTCCTTTACGTTCACCAAGGTTGGCGTTTGGGGTTTTCACAACCATGAGAAATCCAACCATCAGGCGGTCATAAGCGTTGATCCTCAATAATTCGTCATGATTGTGACATGGAAAAAGCTGACATTGGCGGATAGGTATTTTGCCCTGTGCATTGGTGCGGCGATCGTGGCGGGTTTGATCATTCGTTGTATGGGGCTTCCGGGTACCGGAACGTTTGCCGATCTCATTCTCATCAATTCGTGGGGAAGAGTCGTCCATCTCTACGGATGGACTGATTCGTATCGATATGCGATTGATGGCTTCTCTCAGACCAATTATCCGCCTTTGAATACAGCAATTTTCGGTGCGATGACGAAGATTCACGACCTCATATTTGGAGTGACGTCGCTGACGAGTGCGTCCCTGAATACAGTTATGAAAATACCGGCAATTCTTGCGGACATCTGGATATCACTTTTTGTATTCGTTTTTCTGAGGCGTTTTGTACCTCTCCATAAAGCAGTCATTGCAGGAGCTGCCTTCTGGCTCTATCCCTCGTATTGGCTCCTTTCGTCATACTGGGGTCAGACTGATAGCATTTTTTCATCTCTGTCTTTTGGGAGTCTCGTAGCATGCCTTCTCGGACTACCGTTTTTTTCCGGCTTTCTACTTCTTCTTTCATTACTGACAAAAGTGCAGGGCATCATCATTGCTCCTGTCATCATGGTTCTTTTGATGCGAAGCACAAAAGATGTAGCGCGAGCGGCACTCGGTGCACTTATTCCGTGCGTCATTGTTTTGGCGCCATTTTTTCTGACAGATCGACTCAGTGATGTGATGAGTATTTATACAGATATTCCAGGTATTCCTCCTGTTCTCAGTCTTCACACATACAACATGTGGTGGGCATTCTTTGCTTTGCCGAGCGCTTTCATCATTGATACTACTCTCATCGGAAATGTTGTCTCATTCAGAATGGTCGGCTATCTGCTGACGTCCGCGTGTTACATCCCATTATTGTATCGCATGTACATGGTGTTGCGTCATAACTCAGACAAGCGTCGTATGATCGAAGTATCCTTAGCAGTAGCCGCATTATGTTCGTTGGCATTTTTCCTGCTCATGACGCGCATGCATCAGCGTTACTTTTTTTCCTTTGTACCCTGTGTTCTTGTGCTGTGGTTTCTCAGAGAAGAAGGACATCGGCATGTGCTTGTACTACTTTCAACATTTTGTATCAATCTTCTTACTATGATGATGTTCTATCCCGCTGCCGATGGATTCTACGGACTCTTCGGTTTCGTTCTTGCGTGGATCAACATGCTTGTGACGGCTGACCTTGCTC
>JAYTPR010000269.1:0-3641 GCA_043747095.1 Candidatus Peribacterales bacterium | reverse complement strand
CTTTCACCGGCAGGAAGTTTCCGCCATCTGCGATGGTTGCGTAGCCCTGCACCATTTCGAGCAGTGGCACTTCGGCAGCACCGATAGCGAGTGGCCATCCGTAGTCGAAGTCTGGCTGCGTCTTCCTGATCTCCTCTTTTTGTTCCGATGGAGACGGTACACCGATGCGTGATGCGAGTGAGAGGAGCGCCTCTTCACCGCCGCCAAGGAAAAATGCTTTGATCGCTGGAATATTTCTGGATCCTCCAAGCGCAAGGCGCATGGTGGTGAGTCCCCAGAACGTTCCGTCGTAGTTTGCCGGTGTGTCGGTGCCAAATTTTGTGGGGACATCGAATGTGACAGAGCCCGGACCATAGCCAGCCTCGAATGCATTGATATACGTAAACGGCTTGAAGCTTGAGCCCGGCTGACGTGCAGCGCGCGCCATGTCGATCTTGCCCTGATTCTCATTATCACCGAAGTCTGCATTGCCGACGTACGCCAAGATTTCACGCGTCTTTGGTGCGAGTGACACGAGTGCAATATTCGCGGCGCCGAAGCGCTTGGAGATATCGTCTCGATGGTTGGTGACGGACTTTTCAGCAGCTTGCTGCAGGTTCCAATCCAGCGTTGTGGTGATGCGGAAGCCGCCCTGTTCCAAAATAGCTTCGTCGATGCCAAGGAGTTCCTGCACTTCTTTCTGAATTTGCAGAACGAAATGTGGCGCGCGAATGTTTTGTCGTGCGGCTGAAAATTTCATGTCCTTCAAATCTTTCAATGCACTCGTTTGATCATCTGCGGTGATCTTTCCTTGATTCAACATGTTACGGATCACCTGATCGGTGCGTCCTCCGATGTAGACCGTTGTTGTGCCGGATCCGACATTCGCGCCGATGAGGCCAATGCGAATCGCGGCATCCGGAATTTGTGATGCAGTGGTGATGTCTCCACGAATAATCTGGAGCCTCGTTTGATCGGATACCGTGGTGTAGAGCTGAGAGCCGTACGGATTGAAGTACGACGGTCTCTGCGGCAAAGAGGCGAGTACTGCGGACTGCGCGAGTGTCAGGTCTTTGGCACCGGTGCCGAAGTAATTTTTCGATGCTTGTTCGATGCCGTAGGCGTTGTGACCGTAGGGAATCCAGTTCAGGTAAAGCTCCAGCAGTTCGTCTTTGTTGTACTTGCGCTCCAGTTCGCACGCGAGCATAAGTTCGCGCACTTTGCGGACGATGGAGCGCTTCCTGCCAACAAGTGCGTTACCTGCAAACTGCTGCGTGAGTGTCGATCCTCCGGAGCGGACAAAATAACCAGGTGCGATTTGGCTTAAGCCCGCGCGTGCATAACTGATGATATCGAAGCATGCGCTGCGTGAGAGAAAACGCTCGTCTTCGATGGCGATGGTCGCCGATTTTACAAATGGGCTGATGTCGGCGCCTCTGACATACGTACGATCTTGCTCTGAAAAGAGGCGATACAGCTCGATGCCATTGCGATCCAGAATTACCGTGCTTTGCGCTGGGAACATCGTTTGTGGATCGTCGATATTCGGAAGCGTAAACCATAGTACCGCGAGCACGACAAAGCCGATACCCGCTAGTGCGCCACATGTTTTTAGAAAGAGCATTCCCCACTCGCGACGGCTGCGGGATTTTCCTGCAAAACTGACGACGGTCATTAGTGTGCGACGTACTTTTCCTGGCCCCCGACGTGCCTCAGCAACCCTCTTTTTTTGCTTCTTTTCCCGTATCACGATCGTGTGATCGTCTTGGCCTTCATTGCCTATGGTACGGCTCTGGAATCCGAAGTCGCTCATGGACTCCGCAGTGTAGGACGAAAGACCCAAATACTCAATGCTGAGGCCGCGGAACCCTCTTCAGATTCCGCTCCAGATGTGGTACAATGGTTAGATGAAATTACACATGCGTCTCATGGCTATCACAGTCCTTGTTTCCGCTTTTGCGGGGACGGCGAGCGCTGCACCTCTGACGATCTCTACGGGAGTCACGAGCACCGTTCCCACTATCTTCAACGGTATCGTGGATATTCTTCTTGCATGGAGCTCGCTTGTAGCGACTGCGCTCTTCCTTCTTGGCTGTATTCTTATGGTGGGGTCTGGAGGTAACGACGCGACACTCAGTAACGGCAAAAAAATCATGAAAGCGTCACTCATCGGACTCGCGCTCATTTTGAGCTCATGGATGATTCTTTCCACCGTCGTTTCCTTCATCGATTAGTCATCCGGTGCTATACTTGGTATCCCCATGCCAACTCCGAACGATGACATCATTGGCCATCTTCTGGACCAAGCTGAGCAGATGAAAATCGACGCGCGTCACGACGAAGCACTGGTGATCTTGGAAGAGATTGTGGCGAAGGACCCCAATAACATTGTCGCTCTTGAGGAGATTGCTGATAACGAACTCAGTCTTGAACGATATGATCGCGCTGAGATTGCGGCGAACCGAGCGCTATCACTCGATTCTGGTAGTTTTGACGCGCACTACGTCCTTGGTTTCGTGGCTTCTGTCCGCGAAGAGTGGGACAAGTCAGTGAATTCACTGAAGATTTCCAATCGTCTTGAACCAAACAACCCCGAAATTCTCCGCTGCCTCGGTTGGTCACTCTTTTCTGCTGGCAAAACTCTGGAAGGAGTGGTGACACTGGAGCGTGCGCTCAACTTAGAAGATGCGAACCCGCTCATCCTCTGCGATCTTGGTGTTGTGTATCTGAAGATGAAACAATTTCCGAAGGCGCGTGCGCTTTTGGAGCGTGCACTCGAAATTGATCCGCTCAACTTGCGTGTGAAGGAGTGTCTTGAGATGGCGACAAGAATCTCAGATCGCGGAAACAGCAACATCGAGAACATCGCCTAGTGAAAAAGAAATTGGTACACTGATATCCATGCTGCGTGAATCGCTCATGGCAACGGTGTTCTTCCGGAGAGCTGCGAAGCGCGGCATCGTGAATGTTTTTCGTGAGGAGGGTTTTGGAACCGCGATCGGTTCACTCTTTGGCGTGGTGCTTCTTGCGCAAATCATCGTCCTTCTAGCAGTTGGCGTGCAGGGCGGCCTCGTCCTTCTGCGGGAGCGAACGGATCTTCGTTTGCAAATTCGCGATACGGCAACCGATTCGCAGATTCAGGATTTATATCAAAACGTCCGCCAACTTTCGTACGTGGAGGATACGGTCTATGTCACTCGGGAACAGGCGTATGAGCGCCAGAAGCAGCGTGACCCAACACTGATCGATTTCCTCCAGAAGTTTGGTATCGAGAATCCTTTTCCAGACACGATGGGCGTGAGACTACGTACACTGGAGGATTATCCGGCGTTTCTGCAATTTTTGAAGCAGCCAGTTTTCGCTGCGGTCGTGGATCCGTCATTCCTCACGACGACAACTGATCAGCAGCAACAAGTGGAACAACTCACGGGTGTTGTCAGTAGTGCGCGCATTGTTTTAGCTTTCATCGTTGGGCTCGCGGTGGTTGTTCTTCTCTTCGTTGTCGTTGAACTGATTCGCAGGCGCGCACTCACCAAGCGTCAAGAACTTTTTGTGGAACAACTTGTGGGAGCCAGCCGCATGGAAATTCTCATGCCGTTCATGGTGGAGATGGCATGCATGCTCCTCGTGGCGCTTCTACTATCTCTCGGTCTTTCAGCGGT
>JAYTPR010000268.1:0-2163 GCA_043747095.1 Candidatus Peribacterales bacterium | reverse complement strand
AGGACTGGAGGGTAATGGGGGTTTGGGGGATCTAGGGAACCTGGCAAGGTTCCCTGGTCCCCCAAGGGAAAAATGCAAAGCAACATCAACGTTTTTTCTTCCTTAACGTCAAACAAATTTAAAGAAAAATGATGAAGAGGGGACTACAATGCGCGCATGAAAACCTCCCTGAAATTTCTCACACTGACAACTGCCCTTGCAGCCACCATCACGCTTGGTGCCTGCACTAAGGATGACGGTCCAAAGATCGACTACGGACCCACGAGTGCCACCGGAACGCTGATCAAAGCTGAAAACTCGCTTGTGCGCCGCGGTTCACACATCCTCGTCGTCGAGAATGTAAAAAAATATTTTGTCGAAAGCCGTACACAGAACATGGCAGACCTGGAAGGGCAAACTGTCTACGTGCAAGGCACACTGGAAGCCAATACGTCCAAGTCCGATCTGCCAGTTCTCGTCGCGGAATCAGTCAAACGTTCACATGGTGATGAAGACCTGCACCGATTCGAAATTCCAACTCTCAACATCCGCATCGGAGTTCCACAGACATGGGAAGGATCTATCAAAAATAAAGTGGCGACGTTCATGCTGCCCGGCGAAACCAATCCACTCCTTACCATCCGTCTCATGAGTGGCACAACACTTCCCCCAGGCGGTACGTCCATCTTCATTAAGAACCGCCGAGGCACCAGAATCGAGGGGCAGGGGAACTCTGAAGACGTCTACATTCTTGAAAAAGACACAGTGATCGAATTGCATTTCGATCCTGCGATGCAACAGCAGCTCAAAACCGAAGAAGATGGTGCGGTTGTCGCCTCCCAATTTGAACGCGCACTCGGCACACTGTCCTTTTTAACGGATAAAGAATCCATCACACAAGTCACCGGTAGTGGTGCCGGAACACCATGCGGAGGTGCGGCGGGCATTCTCTGTGGTGCTGGGTATTTTTGTAATATCACTGATCTTGAGAATCAGATCGGTCAGTGCAAAGCACGCAAGTAAGATCTTCTGTAAGCCATTATCTCGATTTCTTAATTTTAACTTTTACTGGGTGTACACATGTACACCACAACAGATTCTAGACTTCTCAAGTCCTCCTGATTGACCCATCTCCGTGACTACGAGATAGTGCAGGTGAACGTTCATACACCTTACTTCATTCTTTACTCCCATCATGACAAAGCAGACCACAGACGCGACCGTTACCAAGGACATGCCGGCACTCGCACCAAAGACAGCGAAGCTTGATAAGGCAGACACCGTGCAGTCCGCAAAAAACCTCGCACTCAAGGCGGCCATCGCTGATATCGAGAAGCAGTTCGGAGCTGGATCGATCATGGACATGGGTAACGCCCAGAACACCCAGATCGAGACATATCCGAGTGGATCTCTGAGCCTTGATCTCGCTCTCGGCGGCGGCATCCCAAAAAGTCGCATCATTGAAATCTTCGGACCAGAATCATCCGGTAAAACAACACTTGCTCTCCACGCCATCGCACAGGTTCAGAAACGAGGCGGAAAAGCCGCTTTCATCGACGCTGAGCATGCACTCGACGTCTCATACGCCAAGAAGATCGGCGTCGACGTAGACAGCCTCCTCGTCTCACAGCCAGACGACGGCGAACAAGCTCTTGAGATCACCGAAACGCTCGTTCGTTCCGGTGGCCTCGATATCATTGTCATCGACTCGGTCGCAGCTCTCACGCCTCGCGCTGAAATCGAAGGCATGATGGGTGATAGCCACATGGGTCTGCAGGCACGTCTCATGAGCCAGGCTCTTCGTAAACTCACAGCCATCGTCAGCAAGACCAACTGTTCGGTCGTCTTCATCAACCAGATGCGTATGAAGATCGGTGTGATGTTCGGCAACCCCGAAACCACCACAGGTGGCAATGCGCTCAAGTTCTACGCGTCGCTCCGTTTGGACGTCCGCAGAATCGACAAAATCATGGAAAAGGGCACTGATGAGCAGACGATCGTCGGCAACCGTACTCGCGTGAAAGTTGTAAAGAACAAAATTGCTCCCCCCTTCCGCCAGGCTGAATTCGATATTTTGTACGCTCAGGGCATCTCCCGCGAAGGTGATGTTCTGGACCTCGGTCTGAAATACGGCTTCATCGAAAAGTCCGGTGCGTACTTCCGCGTCGGTGAAGAAACGATCGG
>JAYTPR010000267.1:0-1071 GCA_043747095.1 Candidatus Peribacterales bacterium | reverse complement strand
GCAATCGCATGCCACCTGTCCGTATCGCCGTTTTCCAATGTGTGTGTGAGACGTAAAGACATCAAGATATTGTAGCAGAAAAACCGATTTTTTACCACTGCCAAAATTGAGGTGTCTTTTCGGTGTATGCAAGGCCTAGAGAGGATATTGTCTCAGGCCGTTTCTTGCACTACAGTAACCTCCATGCATCGCGTCCTCCGACATGGAATCACCGTTCTCACGCTCACTTCATTGCTGCCAGTAGTCGTTTTTGCCCAGTCTGCAGCGGAGGGAAGTTCATCATCTGCATCTGTACCGGCGACGCCGATCATGATCAGTCAGCAAACGGGTGTGGAAGTCCGTGGAGATTTCCAGGTCGGTCCTACACGATTCGTTCTTGAGATGGATCCAGGGGAGGAGCGAACAATCGAGGTACAACTCACGAGCCGCGAAGGTGAACCACGCAGTTACGAACTTGGTGTCGAAGATTTTTCTGTGACCGATGATGGCACGGACAACATCCAGTTTTACGCCAATGGCAATGGTCCGTTTTCTGCCAGGTCGTGGATTCAACCTGCAGTGTCGTCCGTTGACCTGAAGCACGGTGAGCGCGCATTTATTCCGGTGAAAGTGACAGTGCCAAAAAACGCTGCAGTCGGAGATCATTACTCCGTTGTCCTCTTTGAAAGAAGGCCGAATGGAGAGGTGCAGGGCGGTTTTAACCTGATTTCACGCGTTGGAGCTCTTCTGCTTATTACCGTGAAGGGTGATCTTATTCGTGAGGGTGAGATGCAGATGTTCCTTGGAAAAAAGAATATTTACTGGGCTCTTCCTGCGCAGTTCTCCATCCAGTATCGCAACACAGGAACAGTCCACTTGGTTCCAGCGGGACACGTGGAGATGAAAAATATTTTTGGTATTCCGGTTGATGACATTGCAGTGAAAGATTGGTACGTGCTGCGTAACTCTACGCGTCGTCGCGATATTTTGTGGCAGCCGAAGTTTGCACTCGGTCGTTACACGGCAACGATGACACTCAATTCTGCTGGTCAAAAATCTGAAGAAGTGAGGACGGTTTCTTTCTGGGTCATT
>JAYTPR010000266.1:0-3203 GCA_043747095.1 Candidatus Peribacterales bacterium | reverse complement strand
CTTTATTTATGGATTAAATGTGATGGTGTATTCGAGGACGTCCAAAATCTCCCCACTCGCATTGCGCGCAACCACGCGATAGACGTTCTTACCACGCTTCATGGTCGTGAGCTCCGTGGATGCGATGTAGTTCCACGTTGTCTTCCCCGAAATGTAGAGCGAGAGTGTGTAACCGTTGATGGAGATGCTTGCGGTATCAGCAGACGTACGACCTTCGATGACGATCTCTTTCTCACTTGTTTCTGCCGATGTGCCAGCTGTTGGCTTATCTACGACCAGAACTCCCGGTGAGAGTGGCGGATTCTGTTTCAGTGCTGGCTGCGAGGATGATGCAGTGGTTGCTCCTGTACCACTTGGAGCGGCGCCTGGCGTGTAGTCAATCGTGATGCTGCGGCTTGGGCTCTTGTTGCCATCAGCGTCCATGGCGTAGACCGTGAAGACGTTGAGACCTGGCTTCATATTTCCAAGGTTCGCGCTTGCGAGGTAGCTCCATGTACGAGCTCCTGACTTGAAGAGTTGAAGCTTGTAGTCATTGACCACAACTGTTGCGATGCCAGCAGACACTTCACCAGTGATCTCCACTTCGCCCTGCGAAGTCTTCAAGGTTTCACCGGAACCAACCGGAGACTTGAAACGCGGAGGATCAATGATGACTTTGAAAACGTTGTTGATCGTTCGCTCGATCTTGGCAACCGGTACACCCTGTACGTCCTGCGCTTCGACGGTAATGGAGAATGTCGGCTCGTCTTTCGGAAGGCTGAGCTCTGCACTGAACGTGAGGTTTTGCTTGATAGCCACACTTTGTCCGTTCACCACAACTTGGGCGATGCGAGCACCAACTTTTCCTGCAACGGTTACCGTCTTTGAGTTGATCTGTGCACGGTTTTCTGGAGACGTGAGAACGAGAGGAGCGTCATCTGTCGGCGTTGTGGTGGTACCAGCAGGAGTGGAAGAGCCTGAGCCTGCAAGCTTATTCATCTGTGAGTAACTTGAGATCAAGAAAGAATCTTTGAGCAGTTCAAGCGTCACTGGATCACGGAATTCGTACGGATCGGAACCGTCTTCGATCAAACGCTTCGCTTGCTCGGAGAGCGAAAGATACTGTCCTTCTCCGACAAAGAGCGTCGGTTTAGAGTCTGTAAACGTAAGGGTGACTTTGGCTCCCACACCTGCGGCGCGCATCACGTTGATCATCGTGGAGCCGATGAGAGCGTTCGTTGCAGCTGGAATCTCGGCGGAGAAGTTAGCAGTTTCCACCGTGCGAACGATGGCGCCTGAGTACGTTTTCATCTCAGGTGAGACAATCCAGATGCGACCGGAACGAACCGTCAGTGTGATTTGGGAAGTTCCCTCAGTCTCGCTATCAGAGGCTTCGACGAGCACATCCGTACCGACATCGAGCCTGACCTTCGTTCCATCGAAAAATTTCAGTGTCGCATCTCCCGTACCTCTGGTTGCGACAGCGTCACCAGCGTAGAGCTTCAGTCCGTTTTCAGCGCGCTGCCAGTCTTGTTCTTGCAAGGCTACCTGCACGCTTTCTGTATTTACGGTTTCCAAAACGGCCGCTGTCTTACGACCGACGGATTGGTCAAACAGGCTGATAGCCCAGGATGCGGCAAACCACACAGCAAAGAGGATGACAGCTCCTACAATCAGTCGTACGAGCAGTGCCGGCCTGCGAGGGTCGCTATTTCCAGCCAAATACTGACGGCGGCGATGCCTCGGCAACATTGGTCACCAATGATAGGTGACAAGCATCCACTCGCGCAACGCTTCTTTTTTATGCGGCGGTGACACGTGCTACTTCTACTCTTGATGTCACTTCGTCAGCGATCATTTGTTCGCCACACTCCTTCATCGTTTTGTATCCTTCTTTGCGAGCGGTCTCCAAAATTTCAGAGGCAGTGGCTTGGTTGAGGATCAAGTTTTTAATCGGTTCTGTTGCAATGAGAAGTTCAGGCAGTGTGCACTGTCCGGTGTAGTAGCCCTTCTCATCTTCTTTGTGTTCGGCGAGTTTTCCTTTGATCTCAGGATTGATGGTGCGGACAAGGCGCTGTGCAAGAACAGCGCGCAAAGCTGGAGCGAATGTGTAGGTGCTGATACCCATGGAAAGAAGACGTGGAATAGCTTCAATGGCGGAGTTCGTGTGGAGAGTTGCGAGCACCAAGTGACCTGTGAGCGAGGCATCGATAGCGGTTTGAGCCGTTTCTTGGTCACGAATTTCTCCGACGAGGATAATGTCCGGGTCATGACGGAGAATGGCTCTGAGTCCTGAGGCGAACGTATAGCCGTGCTCGGTATCGACTTGGCTTTGGATGATGTCTTTGAGTTCGTATTCCACCGGATCTTCGAGCGTGATGATGTTTCGGTCTTTTCCGGAGAGTGTTGAAAGTAGCGCATAGAGTGTTGTCGTTTTTCCGGAGCCTGTGGGACCGGTGACAAGGATGAGTCCGTTTGGGAGGTCAGTGAGTTCCTGCAGTTTGGATTTAATCTCCTGCGGGAAGCCGAGTTTTTCGAGTGGCACGATACCGCGCTGTGGATCAAGAAGACGAAGTGTGTACGCCTCACCAAAGCGTGATGGGAGACTGGCTACACGCACGTTGACCATGCGTCCCGCAGTCGGGAATGTGTACTGTCCGTCCTGCGCTACATTCTCCACGTTCATCTTCAGTTTGGATTTGAATTTAATACGACGCTTCACCGTCTCGAAGTTCTCATGCGAAATATCGAGAAGTTTTCGAAGCACGCCAAGTTCGCGCCACTCCACCTTCACTGCCGACTTCTGTGGGTTGATGTGAATGTCGGAAATACCGTTTCGCACAGCTTCCTGTTCTAGGGTTGAGAGAAGCTCTTCGCCCTGCAGGGTTGCCAGCTTTTTTGGGTCAATCGGAGTCATCAGATCATTATACCACAGTTTTAGCTTTAGCTGAAGCCCTTATCTCCTATTTCTACACGGCAAAGAAGGCGTCTGAAACCTGAGAATATGAAAGTTTCAGAGGCTATTCCTCCAGTCGTTCTCCCCACTTCAGTTTGTTTCGGAGGGTGGAAAAGAAGCTCTCGTCATTGCGGCGTAGGAACTTCACAGTTTTTTCGGACACGATGGCATGAACGGTATCGTTTCTCTGGAGCGTTACGTACGTCTGACCGTCGAGGGTCAGGCTCACCTGCACGTCACCGAATTTGTTGGGTTTCGTGTAGATCGT
>JAYTPR010000265.1:0-3734 GCA_043747095.1 Candidatus Peribacterales bacterium | reverse complement strand
AGTCGTCCTCAGGTTCCTTTCTTGATTCTGCTTCGTGCGAGAAAGAAAGCGATGATACCAAGAACTATGACAGCGGGAATGGTTACGGATAACTTCTTCATGAGCGGCGTTTTTACAGGATGCAAACACAACTCGCGCGAGTCCGTGTCGGTGAGTCCTGTGCAAATCCGTGTGCGATCTTCCGGTGTGTACAGCGGACGACTGAGGTACGGAATCACGACTGCGGGACATGTGTCATCTCCCGTGAGATTACAGAGTGTGATGGCCTGCTCAGGTAAGTCATACAGCATGAAGTTATGAGCCGCACCGGCTAAGCATTCTTGGCGTCTTTCTGCGGGAAAACGAGCACAGAGAGTCACTGCACCTGCCGGAGCGGTAGTAAGTTCATACGAACCCAGATACATCGTTTGGTAGTCGTACGTCGTCATGTTTTGCCCCAGGTGACGAACGCACGCGCTGATCCACTTCTCACTCTGCGCTCGTTCACACGCTTCCACCGCAGACAGTATGGAACCACTGAGAGTTTTTAAGACATAGTCAGCATGTTGTCCGTAACACTCAGAACGATAGCGCGCATGAATGCGATTACATGGTGCGAGGACGTCATCCGGATCAAGCACGCCTCTTCGCGTTTCGCCTCTGCCTGCCGCGTTCACATTTTCCATGAACACACCTTGGTAGCAGCCTCGCTTAGCTTTCCAGCCACTCAGTTCGTCACATACTGCAAGCGAGCCATGAACATCATTAGCCTGCGCCATCATGATGCCGTGGCCCATGCCGTGAAAACAGAACACCTGTTCGGTGCGCGGTGCTTTTTCACAAACGCTACTTGCAGCATCGACAGATGTACCAAGCTCACCAAGCATCGCTTCAAAAAATCCGTGTTTGCACCCGAGGAAAAAATCATCCGGACATTTGAGAAATGTTTCCCAATCCCCTCCTGATACCCGTGCTGCAGTGCGTCCAACTTGATGCTGCAAATCATGTCCGTCTTTCGTCACCGTACGGTCACCGCGGTCAAAGAGGTCACGTAAGACAAGCGTACCGATGACCGGCCCGCGTGCTTCCGTTGCCATATTCACGAGAGATCGTGCGCACGGAAAAGAGAAATCACAGAGCGTGTCGTAGCATGCATTGCGTGCTTCAGCCGTATCAGCGCTCAAGCATTGTTCTATCATCTCACGTGTCACCGGAGTATCGGCAGCAAAGAGTGAAGGCACTGACACAGCTGCAAAAAGCGCCAAGATCACACCGAATCGAACGAGTTGTCGCATGCTGAGATGGTATCAGAATGCCCAGAAAGGCGCAGACCGCCGCAGAAAACGGCATCACAACGAGCCCATCCTGTGATATAATAGGGGTGATGCACCTTTTCGCCGGATCATCGCATCCCCTACTCGCAGCCGCCGTGGCAAAGGAGCTCGGGGCTGAGTCCGGAAAAATTACGCTCAAAGCATTCAGCTGCGGTGAGCGCTATATCAAGTACGAGGAAAGCATCCGCGGTAAGGAGGTCTACATTCTTCAGAGCGGAACACTGAACCCAAACGAGGACCTCATGGAACTTTTTCTGATGTGCCAAGCTGCAAAACTCAGCTTTGCTTCCGCCGTGCACGTCATCATCCCGCACTTTCCGTACGCACGCCAAGACCGCGTTGCGCTTCCTCGTGAGCCTATTTCGGCCAAGCTTGTAGCGCAGCTTCTGGAGAGCGCAGGAGCAGACCACGTCATCACGCTTGATCTCCACTCAGACCAAATTCAGGGCTTCTTCACGGTTCCCGTCGACGCACTGGATGCACGCATGATCTTTGCGGAGTACTTCAAGAAAAAGGGATTGAAGGAGACAGTCGTCGTCGCACCGGATGCAGGAGGCGCCAAGCGCGCAAAGAAATTTGCTGATCTTCTCGGAGCTGATCTTGCTGTCATGCACAAAAATCGCACGGCTCATCATCAAGCTGAGATCGTGGAAGTTGTCGGAAACATCGAGAACAAAACCTGCATCATCTTCGACGACATGATCGATACTGGTTCATCCATGATCCCAGCCAAGCAGGCACTCCTGAAGCGTGGCGCCGCTCCTGACGTGTACGCAGCTGTGACGCACCCTATCTTCTCAGGCAAGGCACACGAGAACCTGACGAAGGCAGCGTTTAAAGAAGTCGTTGTCACAGACAGCATGCCCGTGAAGCCAGACGCCTTCCCAGGACTCAAGATTCTGACCATCGCTCCTATGCTTGCTGAGGTCATCAGGCACGTAGAAAGCGGCACGAGCGTCACCGAGATTTACAAGAAATAGGCTGTAAGCCGTTTGCAGCGTATCTCTGCTGTTTTGTATTGACCGATCTCTCATGAGTTCGTACCCTTTACGGGCTACTGAGATATCTGGCTCCGTAGTCGCTGCTCTTTCTTTCATCGCCAGTATTACTGTGGGCGACTAGCTCAGCTGGTTAGAGCGCGACACTGATAATGTCGAGGTCGGCAGTTCAAGTCTGCCGTCGCCCACCATTCATAAGAATAAAAGCATCCACTGATCGGGTGTTTTTTTTCGATACAAATGAGAAAAATTGAATGTTCAACATTTGTGATCAAAAATTGATTTCGTCACAAATCTTTCCGCTTGTACAAGGGAAAAACTTGCGAGGTATTTGCCAGAATTCTATAAAGAGTGTGCTCTTATTCTTTCCCTACTTCCGTTATGTGTCAGAAAAATGTTCTGGGCACCGTCGTCTGTGTGCTCGTCGTTGTTGGAGCTTTGAACTGGGGCCTCGTTGGTCTTGGCTGGCTCGTCAGCGGCGCTGACTGGAACGTCGTTCACATGCTCCTCGGTAAGTGGATGAAGCTCGAGGCTGTCGTGTACGTCCTCGTCGGACTTGCCGGAGTCTACAAGCTCGCTATGTGCAGCAAAGGTTGCTGTGGTAGCAGCTGCGACGCTTCCAAGCCGATGTAATTTGGATTCACGACGAAGAAGGCCTCCGCATGGGGGCCTTTTTTCTTATCGGAAAAAGACGTCCACAGGCACCGTGTTCGGTAGCTCTTTGCCGCTACGCTTAATATCGGTGATCAGTTCACGGGCGACATCGAACGTAAAAACATACGGAACATCACTCCCCTGTTCTGCGATGAACACTCCAGAAACACGAACCGTTTGCGTCGGAGTATCTGGTGCAAGTTCAGTCGTGACTGCCATGAGGACTCCCTTGGCAGTGAGTGTTTGATGAACGATGGCGATGAGTTCGGACTCAGACCAGTCAGTTGCAGGAACGTACGGAGCAGGTGCCGCATAAACCTCAGGCGCTTCTTCGATGTCACCACGATTGATGATGTCCAGCGTGGCGTCCATGCTCTCCAGGGCTTCACCAGAAAGTGTCGTGCGTAGGATGGCACCAACGTACGCAAGTGCGTGCTGCCAAAGCATGGACTGCTCTGGGTAGCCTGCACGAGTAAGTCTCTCTGGGAAATCTGCATAGGTACGAAGCACGGTGATCATCGATGTGGAATCTGTGAGTCCAAGCGAAAGAGCACTCTTTTCCCACATGCGAATGTTAGCTTCTGCGACGGGCTTTTGCAGTGTTCCGATCAGAAGCGGAAGAGCAGTCACGAGTTCCGTCGCAAGAAATCTGTCTTCGCTGATCGCTGATGCAATCTGAGTAGAGGTCTCAGTATCAGTGCGTGCATCTTCCTGTAGTAAGCGTAGAAGTAGCAGCCTCAGTGCAGTCCCAGTGGAATCCGCAAGAAGT
>JAYTPR010000264.1:0-3783 GCA_043747095.1 Candidatus Peribacterales bacterium | reverse complement strand
GCCATCGCGATGACCGTACGGCGTACCGATACTGGATCGACAATGCCTGCCTGCAAAAACACGTTGCGCGTCGTCGGCTTGTTGGATGTCCTGAGTCCTCCCATCACTCCGAAGAGATCAAAGATGCCATCCTGATCACTGATAACAAGCGCGCCTTCTGGAAGATCACGCGTGGCTTTATCCAGTGTCGTGATCTTTTCACCTTTCTTCGCTTTGCGAATGTGAAGATCACCTTTGAAATCATCAGCATCAAATGCGTGAAGCGGCATGCCGACTTCCATCAAGACATAGTTCGTGACGTCCACCATGAGGTTGATCGGCCTCCAGCCGGTTGCAGCCAGTCTGCGCTGCATCCACTCTGGAGATGGTCCTGAGCCGTCCACCTGGAGTAATGCGGCTTCGTAGTAGGGGATCAGGTCTGGGACATCGTTGGTGAGTTTGAACGGAACGTTTGCTGATGGGAATTTTACGGATGGAATTTTTGGTTCTTTTTTCCATGTGGCCAGACCCATCGCCACGATCTCGCGGGCAACACCGATCTGTGAGAAAAGATCAGGACGGTTGGTGATGGCGTGGTTGTCGATATGGAAAATGACGTCCGTCATGCCGAGTGCAGTACGAAGCGGTGTGCCAGGCTTGAAGTTGTGTGCCGTCAGGTCTGCAACCGGACGAGCGCCATCCTCTGGGGACGACGGAAAGAGTGATTCTATTTCTAATTCTTCCGCTGCACAGATCATGCCTTCGCTCTCCTCACCGCGAATTTTTGCTTTGGAGAGTGTGAACATCTCTTTGCCTCCAGCTTTCACCGTGGCGCCTACATGCGCGAGTACGACGAGCATTCCTTCTTTCAGGTTCGTGCCGCCGCAGACGATTTTTTTGATACCTCTATCAGTTTCTACCGTGCAGACAGAAAGCTTATCGGCGTTCGGGTGCTTACCGAGCGTCGCGATTTTTCCGACACACACGTTTTCCATCATGGCTCCCTGCTTCTCCACTTCATCCACTTCGCCGACTCCGCGCGTGATGCGATCTGCGATCACCTCCGGATCAGTCTCGATCCAGTCGACAAAATCCGATAGCCAGTCACGAGAGATCTTCATGGCGCCTAGAGTACGCGAGGAGAACCCTAGAGGAAAGGAGGCTGGTACTGCTTTTCGCCTTCTGAGGCGTGTACACTGTCGTCCACTTACCTCTTCTTCCCTTTTCGTTATGGCTCTCATGGGTAAAAAGAAGGCTGACACATGTTCCACTGGCTGCCTTGCAGTCAAATGGGGTCTTTGTCTCCTTCTCCTCCTCGTCACTCTCGCGGCGCTTGTCGGCGTCTGGGAGACACACGTTATTATCGGTACCGATCCTGCCCGCTTTGCGGTTCAGTTTGGTTCCACATCCGGATCGCTCGCGATCATGGCATTCGTCATTGCTTCCATCTCCTGGATGAAGCACATGGTCTGCTGCATGGCTCCGTGCGAGGTTTGTTCTAAATAGTGAAATACGAAAGCGGGCGTGGTACACTCCACGCCCGCTTTCATGACAAACAGCTGCAGAAGGCCCTGCATGCTGCGAAAGCCTCGAAACATCTCCTTATATGATCCAATACGGAGAGGTCGCATAGTGGCCTAGTGCGCTCGCTTGGAAAGCGAGTAGACGTGAAAACGTCTCGGGAGTTCGAATCTCCCCCTCTCCGCCATACAAATCATGAAAGGGGCTTCGCCCCTCTCATGGACTCACCCCAGATATGGAACGGCTCCAGCGCCGGAGACCCGCGCTTCGCCGATTTTTACAGCCTACAAAAGAGGCATGAGTTTGTTTCGTTGTAAAAAATGAATCGCTTGCGCGTTGCGCGTTGCGACGTCTGCTTATCTGCGGAACCCCTATAATCATTTCCGCTCACGATGTTTTTCAAAAAGCATACTTCCGGCACGAGGCCTACCGTAGCGGAGGCGCTCATGGATCTCCTGACATTTGTTGTGACGGTAGGGCTTTTATGTGCGCTTCGGTTTCAGGCGGCACCGGTCATCAGTCCTGCGACATTCATTATTCCGGGCTCTGAGACAGAGGCGAAGGATATGCCGGCATTTTTTGATTCACTCTCGGAGACGATGGTGGTGACGTTCACGATTGAACTCAAAACATTGCACCCCGGAATTTTCGCGGTGCAAGTGGATGACTGTATTGAAAGACTTGCTGTGAATGGAGTCTCCGTCATGCCGGAAAAAATGGATCGCCTGTGTTCACCACATGATCTCACACGCCTGAACCTTCGTCCGTACCTTCGTCCGGGTGTGAACACCCTTTCTGCGTCCATTTCGGATGTTGGCGTGACGCAAGGCTTCACGATTCACGCATCGAATACAGATCCGTTACTTCTCGCTATCTGGATCGCGGTATTTATCTGCATTGTTTGGTACGCGCTTCGGCTTCGATTACTGCTCCCTGACTCATCACGCTGGCCAGATGCGATGCTGGCCGTGCTCCTTTTCGGGCTTGCCGTGCGCCTGCTGTATGTGGGCGCAACGCCCTACAACGTGCGTGCGCATGATATGGAGGGGCACATGGATTACATCAGTTTCATGCAGAACAACTGGACGGTTCCGATTGCGATGAACGGATGGGAGTTTCATCAGCCGCCTTTGTACTACGCCGTTGCTGCGATGTGGACGTCTTTGCTTACGCCGCTTCAGTTACCAAAGGAATTTGTATACGAGACTCTTGCTGGTTGGTCTCTCGTCCTATCGATTCTCACATTTGCCGTCACGCTGTACTGTCTTACGTTTTTGTTTGGCGAGAAAGATCGGAAACTTGCACTGAAGGCCGGCATGCTTCTTGCCGTCTTCAACGGCTTCGTGTTTTTCGCATCACGGATCACGAATGAAACACTCTCAGCATTTTTGACTGCGTCCACCATCGCACTTTTGCTCGTCTGGTGGAAACGTGGTGATCGTCCAACGCTCATCGCACTCGCGCTTGTTTTCTCACTCGCTTTTCTCACGAAGATCAGTGTGTTGGCCCTTGCTCCTGCGCTTGCCATAGCGCTTATCTTCCGTCCTGGAAGGACACTCAAGACGCGCATCACAGAGATTATTCTGTCATCACTCGTTGTCGTTCTTTCGGCTGGCTGGTATCCGGTTCATCGCTTATATCTGGAGCCTGAGCAGGGGAAAACACTGACACTTGGTAATGACGGTATGGACGCCACACTCGCGGTGCCGCGTGAACTGCAGCATCTTCTTGTTCTCAATCCCGCAGAGGTGGTGACGCATCCGTTCAATGACCCCTGGGATGACACATTCCGTCGCGGATATTTACTCGAGTACTTTTTCCGTTCCGCGTTCTTTGGTGAATATAAATTTGAGCGTCAGATGGTGCTCTCACGTACGCTACTCATTCTCGGACTCTTACTCCTCCCCGTCACACTCTTTGGTTTGATGGCCGATCTTCGTCGGAGGTTCATGGAACTTCTTCCGTTTCACATCGCGACGTTCGGATTACTCGCAGGTGCGTTCGTGTATCCATACTTGTTTCCGTTCGCGCCAAATCAAGATTTTCGTTTCTCGGTCATCCTCATTTTGCCTGCAGCGTACTACGCACTACGCGGCATTGAGGCATTGCCTTCGTGGCTGAAGGTGACGCTACGAGGTGTCTTTGCTGCGTTTGTCGTCAGTGCGTTTTGCTTCATTGGCGCGTTATTCGTGAACGCATAGCATAATAGCCAAATTACATAATATATTGTATAATAGTATTTAGGTTTCATAACACTGTGCATCTCGCACGGCGGTGAAGCCA
>JAYTPR010000263.1:0-1456 GCA_043747095.1 Candidatus Peribacterales bacterium | reverse complement strand
GCCATATCTTTTCAGAAACGCCAACGTGTCCGGCGTGACGAGTCTCAGCTCCTGATACACTATGGTATGTCGCGCGTACCTACGCGCCTTCCGTTCCCTCCTCTCCATGTCCCTTTCCACTCTCAAGCGAGGCTTCACGCTCATCGAGCTTCTCCTCGTTATCGGTATCATCGCAATTCTCGCAGCAGTCGTCATTGTCGCCATCAATCCGACCAAGCAGCTCGGTGATGCACGCAACGCTCAGCGCAGGTCCGACGTCAAAACGATTCTCGACGCCGTGTACCAATACGCACTCGACAATAACGGCAACATCCCAACCGGGATTACGACGACCGTGAAAGTTATCTGCAAGAGCGGCGTGAACGTGGACTGCAATGCAGACGGAGTGAGCCTCAACGTTCTCACTGGTTCGTACGTCGTCGCACTGCCATCTGACCCACAGTCAGCAACGGCTACGGGCACGAACTATCGCATCCAGAGCGTGCAGAACGGCCGCATCACGGTTACCGCACCTGGCGCTGAAAACTCGGCAACAATCTCTGTAACGCGCTAAGGCTCTAGAAACGCATTCTAAGCCCCTTCCTCGGGAGGGGCTTTTTTAGACTTATGTGGAGCTTTGCCCACCTTCGCACAAGTGGCTTGCCAGCTGTAGCACAGCGATTTTTGGCATGAAAATCACTAAAAATACCTTGTGCTACGGCGGGCAGCTTACGCTGTGCGTAAGCTGGAAAAAACAGCTGAAATATGCTAAAATAGAGAGATTTCTATGTGCTCGAAAAACCGTGCCCAAAATCGGCGTACTGTGCGACGTTCATCGCTGCGTACCTCGCTGTTTTTTGAGTCGTTCGCACTCCTCGCTCTCACGGTCATCGCAGTATCCGTCGTCGCATTTTTCTTGTCGTGGAATGAATTAAAAATCCGCACGACATCACAACTCCAGTCCATTGCTGAAGGCAAGGAAGCACTCCTCGAAGCAACGGTGTCGAGGCAGCGCGAGCAGTTGTCTATTCTCGGACGTGATCCGACGCTCACCAATCTTCCGTCACTTACCGCACTCGTCGGCTTCCGCCAGCTTGTACGCGTCGATGCAATCGGAAACGCAACGGTACTTGCGGGAGAAAAAAATGAATCTCCGCTTGCAGAAGAATTGCTGCAATCCATGCGTGGACGTGAAGGCACGGTCTTCCGGCCGATCGTCACCGACGCAGGCTGGACGCTCTATATCATCGCAGCCCCCCACATGAACGGCACGGTACGCACCGGAACCTTGGTTGCAACCTTTGACGCTATGGGCCTCGCAACACGCATTCTTCACACAGACTCCGCAGCGGAGACAACAGAAGTGTTGCTCGCGACGATGCTCGATGGCGAGGAAATTATTCTTCGTGCAGACGACGCACTTGATCGTATCGTTCCGGTACTGAGTGCCGGCCATGACACGCTTTCTGTCGTCAAA
>JAYTPR010000262.1:0-7992 GCA_043747095.1 Candidatus Peribacterales bacterium | reverse complement strand
TAAGGAGTATGTAAAAAATCGAGACTCAATTATCAAAAAGCTCAAAGAAGCGAGTGTTAATGACCTTATGCTGTCAAAATTTGACTGCCCTCAATGCGGAGAAAATATGTTCCGTGGTTCCTATAATAATGGCCCCTGGAAGGACAAAGACAAAAAGTATAATATTAATGGTGTGTGTGACAACTGCGATTTTAAAATTAATGAACTCGCTTAAGTCTGCAACACGCAGATTCTTTGCCCTGTAATACTAAACCCTCAACCCATTCTTCTTCCTCTCCTTCGTCGTGAGTCCAAAACGGTACGTCTCATGCTCAAACGCTTTTTCACTGCGTACCGCGTTTCTGGCATGCTCTAGCGCTGCCTGTATCGAACCACTTTCATGCAGTGCGCGGATGAAGACGTACTGCGCAGATTTGATGCTCAAGCCTGCAGCATCAAGCGTACGACCAATCTGCATCCAATCCACCGTGTCCTCAGTCTCTAACCGCTGCATGATCCTCGTCTGTGTTGGGTAGCTCACGGTCATATTTGGCAGGAAGTCCCTGAGGGACTCCGCATGTTCGCCATACAGATGATGGAGTGAACGGGCGAGGACAGCCGTTTTGCCGTTGTCATGCAATGCATCGGCGTACTTCACCGACCAATCGCGCCAGAGTTTTTCATGCGTATTGTGGTCTTCACCCTTCGCAGGCTTTGCCTCTTCGTTTGGAAACTCAAGTAGGCCAGACTGCGCGCAGAAGCGCTTGATCATCGGCCACGGTGGTACAACGGTTCCGCCTGCCATGCCTGCAAGCCCTGGGCCGGACGCTCCGCGTTTGGATTCGTGCTTATTTGTACTGAGGAGGGACTCCAGAGCCTCAAAGCTTCCGGCTTTGCGCTGCAGGTGAATGAAGAGGTTTTGGACGGTCGTCGGCTCCGGCGGCTGAATGAGTTCGATCCAACGCTTTTGTGCCGGCTCCAGCTTTCCTTCACCAAGTTTCTCGAGAGCGTTCAGAACGCGCGGCGGCAGAAGGTCATCACTTTTTTCATACGCCTCGATGTCATCAGTACTCATATGCAAGGCCTCAGCCAACTCTTCACGATCAATGCCCCAGTAGTCACGCGCGAGCCGAAGCGGGCTACTGTGAATACTCGCTCCGCTACGCCGTAGCGACGTACTGCGCTGCGTATTGAAAGCTCCGCGCAGTTCATCGGTAGGATCAGTAATATCATCCTCATGCACAGACGCCGCATGCGAGACTAAGCCTACAAGCACGCCAGCTGGAGCGGACTTAGAATTTGCGGTTGTTTCCAGCGTCTCACGAATGAGGTGCGACGGCCTAAATGGTTCCTTTCGCTCCGGTTTCTTTTTCTTCTTTTTCTCCCCGCGGTCTTCCGGTGCGCGGATATCCATAGCGATGGCGAGCTGACGGTTCGTGACACCGATCTGGTCACGAATGCGCATGAAAGCAGGACCGAAACGTTCGGCTGCTTGCTCTTCTGCGTATTGCATCTCCCAGCTCTCGACAAAGGACTGTAGGTCTTCATCCTC
The DNA here is from genome assembly GCA_043747095.1 of Candidatus Peribacterales bacterium. Classification (GTDB taxonomy): domain Bacteria; phylum Patescibacteriota; class Gracilibacteria; order Peribacterales; family Peribacteraceae; genus JAGORY01. The sequence goes on along the minus strand of JAYTPR010000262.1, from coordinate 6,461 downwards.
ATACAGCTTCGTCACCACAGGAGCGATGGCATCAAACGGTACCATCTGACCTGCTTGCAGCAGTGTTGCCTGTTCAAAGTTACAACCGACGGCGTTACGAATAGCGGCTGCCGTAAACGTAGGCAGTCCATGCGACTCAAGACGCGTGAGAAAATCTGCCAGAGCAGCCGGAACATCACGACCGATGAGTTGCCTGCTCCTGTCATTCGTCCAGCTTGTGCGCGCGAGGTCTAGTTCCTGCGGTTCGAGCCTGAGCTTCCTATGCATGCCTGTCATTTCGGAAAACTCTGGAAGCACACCCGTGGCTTCACGCTGCCACATACCGCCGCTGGAGATGCCAGATGCCTCCTCTACTTTTTCTAAGCTCTTCATGATGGCCCAGCGATAATAGATCTGTGTCACGGAAAGAAGTGGCTTCTCGTCCGTATCCTCCAAAGATTCCGGTGCATGCATACGGCGTGATGATCCGTACCGTTCGCGCACTGCGATATCGAGAAAATCTTCTGCAAGGTCATGCGGGCGGTAGCGCGCTTCAATGGCTTTCAAGTGTGTGTACACCCTATGAAGAGTGGAGTTCTGCGGAACAGAACCGGTCGTTTCCATGCTGCGTACGGCTGTCTCGTCGATCTCCGCATCTGCCGCAAACTCGCCACGCGTCAGCTGAAGCACAAGCCAACGGACTTCGGCCATATACGTACAAAACGGATCATGCTGCTCGCGCACTTCGTCCAAAATACCGTTGAAAGCATTCACACTACGCAGTCGCGATCCGGCAAATTCTTCCGGATCAGGCGGTGAGAGATCGAACTCTTTGATCATAGGAAAAGAAGGAAGAAGGTATAAATCCTCGCTTCGCCCTAGTCAACTAGATGATGGGGGAGCCTAAATAGTTGAGGAAGCAGGGGAGTCGTCCTAGAATGCCCCACCATGCAGAAAAAAGGCCCTACAACGGCTTTACCACCACTTCTGGAGCTCGGTACGCCCCAGAAGCCCAGTAGTCACCTGAAGGATTTGTACGGAAGAGAGCTAGCTCATGCCAAAGACGTCTTTGACCCTACGGAGTACCCCGAAATGGAGTCGATCCCCGAATCAGCCAATCAGTTTCTAAGGGGAATGGACGACACACGCGACGTCCAAAGAATTCTCGTCCACGAAGCTCTGACAAATTTGGATGTACTCGGAAAAAGGAATTTCAAGACAAACGGTAAAATCATGCACCCGCACCAGAGAGCACATGCCTTCTGGTCGGCAACGACATTGGGGGGCGGAAAAGAAGCGCCAAACTCCGTACTTCTGCGTGGAGCACCGGGTACTGGAAAAACTTTGGAGCTCGGTCAGTGGATGCAGGCGGGAGTCCATGCGCAGATTCGTGAACTGCTACCAAAAGGAGTCATTGCGTATCTGACACAGCGTCCGTTTCACTTAGTCCAACAAACGCGCGGGTATGGCATGGCACGCAAGCGCTTGCTACGCACACCGGGTTTTACGCTTGCTGATAAGGAAATCGATGCGTTGTATCGCGAATGTAAAAAGATGATCCCAGGGATGTGCAGCGTGCTCACGAAAGGGGAGTGGCAGGAGCTATTTTCGAGCATGCCGGAAAGTGAAGCGGATGCGAGGTCCCGTATTCAACTGCTGCTCCACAGAAAAGGCGCGCTCCAAAAAATGACCGAGCAAGAAGGATTTGTGGCCGAGGAAACACAGCTTATCAAACTGCTGCTAGGAAGTGCGGCAACCGTGCAGGGAATTTCACAGAAAACAGAACTCGTGGATCTCCCAGAGTTTGCAGAAGGGGATGATGTCCAAGCGTCATTTGGCGGAGACGCCGCGTTCGCACTTCCGGACAATTATCCTGTGCTCGCAAAAGAGAGATGGGGGATGAACGCAAAGATCGATGAAGCGAGTCCGAAAGTGCTGCTTCTACCGGCTGCTGCTTTCACGTCAGTCATTCAACGCGAAAAACTGCAGGCAATCCTCAAGAACGTCGTGCTCATTCTGCTTGATGAAGCGGGGAACTGGCATCCGTCGATGTTTGAAAACCCTGTTCAGGAAGCCAAAGGAAAGAAGCCGGTCGTTATTGCGGCTACCGCGACGGACCAAGGCAAGCAGTGGCAAGCACGCTCACCCGAGCACAGTGTCAGCACGTCGGTTGAAAACGGTGTGCTGCCTGACGTCGGTGTCGATATTTTCCCAAGTCAGCAGGAACTTCACTATCCGCGTGAAAGTATGCAAGCACTCTCGCAGCTCGTCAGTCATCACTTTGAGGAGCTGCCACTCATGAAACGTCTGAAGTTGCAGCAACCGAGCGAAGGAAACGGGCTCATCGTGGTGCATGCGAGTGCAACGCGTGAATGTGCGGCTATGCTCCAGAAAGAACACGATAAGCGAAAGACCGGCGGCAAAGTGTTCTGTTTGGATAGCAAAACGCCGCAGCAAGACAAAGAGAAGCTACTTTTGTGGCTTGGATCAAACACCACGCATCCGAAAACCTTAGTTGGAAACCCTGCGTCACTCGCAACCGCGCTGGACCTGCCAAATATCTGGAACGTAACACTGGGCACCAATGTCTCTGAAACTCTCATGACCCAAATCCTCGGACGTGCACTGCACTCAGCAGGTGACCGCGTTCTCTTCCGTCAGCAGCAGTTTGCAGACAGCAAGCTCTCCACAACGCCATTTGCCGAACTTGAACACACCGTGAAGCTACCGGAAGAAGGCGGTTTCCGCTGGGTTCCTGGTCACGCTCTCATGAGCAAGAAAGCGCATGAGAAAGACAAAGGAGAACTCAAGAAGAGTCCAGCAATTCCGAGTAGGGAAGTCCCACCTGCCATTCGTTCAGCCAAGAAAACAGAAGAAGTTGTAACCATCGGAAAGGGGACGAACGCTGCAGCCTTTTTGCATCCACTTGTGAGTTCTGCACTGAATAAACTGAGCTCTGAACCGACGCGCGGCAACCTTGCAGTGCTCGAAGGTGCATTCCAAGAAAGCGGCAACATCGATGTTGGTGCAACGTTCCGCACCTACCGCTCTGCACTCTCTATCTTTGTGGATCAAAATGGCAAAGAGTCTAACTTCAAAGAACTCTTCTGCACGAAGCTCATGGAGCTAAAAACAAAGACGAATGGCAACGGTCACTCGTAAGCTCTTTAGCTGAGGACAAGCATTCTGAGCATCAGCGCCGGGCCGGCCGTGAGGGCGAGCGATGTGAGGAATGCGTAGCCGATGCTGGTGTACTGCTTCTTAGACATTGGTACTTTAATAACGAGTGGGAATGCATTTCGTTACACGAAAAACTGCACAACCGAGTCCCTGCAGTGCGAACTGAAGGCGCCTGACCTCCGGAGCAGAGGAGGGAAGGTAGACGTTCATGGCTTGTGGATGAGCAAAACCTGACACGAGAGCGAGGACAGCTTGCACCACTCCCTCCCCCGATCCCTGGAAATCCATATCGCGGCAATCAAGGACCAACTTCCTATCCCTTGCCTGTGGCGATCGGTTCACCGGTGTCATGTAATGAGTGTACGCTCGTACACCCATGAAATCAAGGGGAAACTTTGGACATATTCCAAATCCGATCTCGAATACTACGACTCTCACCACTCTCGGAGTCCTCCCCCACCCCTCCGGTGAATTTCATGACGAGTAGATGAGCTAGAAGGCAGGGGACAAGCTGGCATGACTCCCCCAGACACTCGGCTTTTTGGGGCTCATTTGTCAGCTTCCCCTGACTTTTCGGGTCAGTTTTGGGGGATCGAACGCATGAGAAAGCCACTTTCAGGTGCATGAGGGGAGCATTTACGACATTTTGCATAGGATTTCATACCAAAAAACCAAATCCGTCGATCATGAGTTTTGCACATATCTGTGCACAAATAGGGAAGCGGGAAAATACATGCAAATCAGTACTTATCCGCAGATACATGCGAAAAACATGTGGCGGGGGAGTGAATCTGACCTGTCTCGTGAATAACGCACAATGTATCTTGTACATGATTAAATATGCCCAGTTGTTCAAAACGAACGACATAGGCCTAGTTCTCCTGCTCCGTTATAGAGATGCTATTTCCGATCGTTGGTAACTGAAACGCCCACGGCGGCCATACGTTGATTTCTACCTTATCAACCTCCGGCAGGTTCTTGATGATCCTATTTGCTTCGGCCACCGTCTTCCCTGCTACGTTGTCACGGATGTACTTACCAAACTTCGCACCGTTTGGGGTAATAGGGTTGATCACATAGCGTTGCGTGTATGTCAAATCTGAGGTGATCTTCACCCATTTGAAATCATCATCCCATGGAGCAATGACATTGAGGTCCATGTTGTCCTTGGTCAGCGAGGTCAACACAACCGTCTTATCAGTGGAGACTCTTTGGAGGACTTCTTCTTTGAGAAGACTCAAGAGCTCGTTTTCGTCGTACAGGATGACGGTGTACTCAATGGCGCCGGAAATAGGCACAGACGCCACATTCTGGCCAATGAATGCCTCTGAGAGGTCAAAATCCTTATAAAAGAGCTTCGTGAGCTCTTCGCGCTGCAACTGTACGAAGTTTGTGCCGTTGACCTTATTGAATCCGATGCGTTCTTCTTCGACCTGCTGTTTTGCGACAGTCAGCAACTCCTGTTCTAATCTCTGTTTGGCTCCGGGTCGACTCTTCGTACCATGCACATCTTCTTTCGTGAGAATATTCACGTACGACGTACTGCCACCAGATGCAGGTCTATCATTGCGTGCGTACACAAACTTGCGCTCCCCTTCGCTCAGACCCGGAAAATCCCACTTCACACCGGCAGGAACGTTGCCTCGGTCACCCACCACTTCGCCGTACTGATCCAGCGGGTCAGCGGCAGCGGTGACCTGCGTCTTTGAACCCGCCTCCATGATGAGATCATCCCGTAGCCGGAAACGCATGCCTGCTTGGTTTGTGAGACGCGTTCCCTGCCTCAGAGAATATTTTTCCGCACTGTCATTAAAAACGGTGATGGCCATCGTCGCATTTTTTCCCGTGAAGTTTTTACTGACCTGGTCATACGTCAGCGTGCGGCTGATTTGGACGGTCAGAAGCTTCAACGGCAAGACGCGTACGCGATCTTCAGGCACCGGCAAAACGGCTCCTGAAGCCATGAGATAGACGTTTGTCGTGAAACTACCGGACTCTTGGTTTGGCCAAATATGAATCTCGGATGATGGGAGAAGCTTGAAGAACACAAACAGAAAAACGATGACGCTGAGGCCGAGTAAGCCCCAAATACGAAACTTCGGCAGTGACAAAAGTCCGACGACTTGCAGACGACTACGGATATCTTGGCGCCACGACACAGGGCTAAATGAGCGAATAGCCTCAGCTTCATTTGGCTGACCTTTCAGAATCGGCCGGAGCTGCTTCAGCGTCTGCATCGTTTCCCAGCCGCATTTGTGCGCAAGCTCACGAACACGAGGATCTTTGAGCGCAAGAATAAGACGCCTGTCTGCATTGAGTGCTTTGGCTTCACGAAAAAAAGATGAGAGCTGCTCACTCGTAAGATCCTTAAAACCCTCAGGGGTGGCAACCAAAAGCACAGTGCCAGCAATGCGCCGTACAGAGCCAAGAAGTGCGCTTCCGGTTGGCAGCTCCGGAGCAATAAGCACGGTGAGAGATGGTGGCAGCTTTTCTGCTTCCTCGGACATGGCGGAAAGTATGCCGGAAGATGAACCAAGTGTCATGTTGTACACCCTACGTACACCCTTTATTTCTTCAACACCTCGAGTGAATCAAACGTCTTACCGGAGATGAACTCCAGCATGGCTCCGCCGCCCATGCTGACGAATGTGTACGCCTTCAGCGAAAACTTATATTTCAGATGGAAATCGATCGTGTCGCCGCCGCCGATGAGACTGGTCGCTCCCCCTTTCGTCGCTTCAGCAATGGCCTCCGCAATGCGCTTGGTGGCATGCGAAAAACGGTTGAATTCGTAGACCCCCAGAGGCCCGTTCCAGATGATCAGCTTGCTGGATTTGATAGCTTCGATGTAACGCTCAATGGTAATTTTGCCGATGTCATAGATCGCCATATCACCCATGACATCTTCCACCGGAAGATCCAACTTCACAGCAGTTTCACTGAGCTCGTTTGCCACAACGGCGTCACGAGGAACATGAATTTTTGCGCGTCCTTCTTTTGCACTCTCGAGCATCAAGGTCTGGGCGAGCTCAATACCTTCTGCGTCGTACTTCGAAGCTCCGACATCAAATCCGCGCGCAGCAATAAGTGTATTTGCGATGCATCCACCAACGAGAATGTGATCTCCTTTTTTGAGGAAACGCTCAATGACCGGAACCTTGGTTTCCATCTTTGCGCCGGCAATGATGAGTGTAACAGGCCGCGTAGGCTTCTCGATCGCGATACTGAGATGTGAAATCTCCTGCTCTAGATTGAACCCCATGTACGCAGGCAAAAGTTTTGCTACTCCCACCATGCTGGCG
>JAYTPR010000261.1:0-2532 GCA_043747095.1 Candidatus Peribacterales bacterium | reverse complement strand
GTTCCTGACTTGATTGTTTTTGCTTATGTACAGGTTCGTGCGGGCCATAAGAAAAGAAACCCGCCTACGGCAGAAATAGATTAGCTGGGCTGGCGGATGATGTGCGAAGTTGTGCGTTCTCGATTTTTCCGGATCTTACTACTTGAAAACTGCGTCAATGCTCGCATGAGAGTGTACAGAGTGATGATACTATCACTTTACCGTATAATCTCACTCCTATGCATCGCTCATACATTCAGACCACTTTCTTCTTCACGTTTTTGATCGGAGTGCTCACGCTCTCGTTGTTTATCTTCCTTCCGTATCTCATTACCCTCTCCGTGGCGACGACGTTCGCGGTTGTCACTTTTCCGCTGTACAGGCGGATCACAGGCCTTGCACAAGGTCGAAAGGGCATCGCCGCACTACTCACGATTTTCATCACGGTCTTGCTTGTCCTAGCGCCGCTTTCGTTCATCGGCACGCAGGTCGTCTGGGAGTCACATGATCTCTATCAACGTATTGGCGAGAACCAAGAATCGCTGACCGAGAATTTTACAGGACTCATCGAAAGTTCCATCAAGCGCTTTGCACCGCAGCTGAATCTCGATCTTAGTCGTTACGCTGGACAGGGACTGAGTTGGCTCGCTGGCAAAATAGGTCCGCTTTTTGCTGGAACCGCGCAGTCGCTTTTGTATCTCTTCCTCGGGATGATCGCCTTCTACTACTTTCTCAAAGACGGTAGAAAGTTTCTCGCTGCCATCGTTGCATTGAGCCCTCTTCCGGACGGAGAAGATACGAAGATCCTTACTCGCTTGGAAATAGCGATCAACTCGATCATTCGAGGAACGCTTGTTATCGCCCTCATTCAGGGAGTCCTCACCGGCATCGGCCTTACGATTTTCGGTGTTCCAAGCCCAACCCTCTGGGGCAGTATGGCCGCGGTCGGTGCGCTAGTTCCTGGTGTCGGGACTGCGGTCGTTTTCTTGCCCGCTATTCTCTTTCTTTTTCTCACAGGAAAGACCTTTGCGGCCATCGGTCTGCTTGTGTGGGGTATCCTTGCAGTTGGACTTATTGATAATTTCCTAGGGCCTGTGCTCGTTGGGCGTGGGGTACGCATCCACCCCTTGCTCATTCTTTTTGCCGTTATCGGCGGGATCGGATTCTTTGGTCCGGTAGGGTTTTTGTTAGGACCTCTCGTACTGAGTCTTCTGTGCGCACTTCTTGATATTTACAAAGAGCTGTTTGTGAAAAAGGACACATCGGCAGCCTTGAAAGCGTAGATCAGGAATGGAATTGGCGCTGCGATGCACTCGAGCGAAGCGAGTAGTGCATGGCTGGGGAGCATGGATTCGAACCATGGAATGGAGGCTTCAAAGGCCCCTGCCTTACCGCTTGGCTACTCCCCAAAAGAACCGGTGCTGATTCTACAGATGTTTTCGTATTTCCGAAGCTGCAGAATCAGGCATTTTGAACAATGCCTCGTTGGAGGAACTTCGAGCCGTCTGATTTTTTGTTCTGCATGTTCATACAAGTATAGCGGAAAACACCACTTGTGTCCAGAACCCGATTTACTTTTCCTCGATAAGCCAGCTCCATTCATGCTTCTGTGGCTCCTTCTGCTTCTGGCGGTCGACCATCTTTTCGATGATGCGCTGACGTTTCAGGATCGCATGTTGAGCTGCCATACCCTCGTCACCCAGGCCTGGCACCGGAAGCGGTTGCCACCCGGCTTCGGTCCGCTGCCCGACTTTCCATTGGGAAAGAATGTGTCCTGAAATTTCGGCGTAGTCTTTGGATGTATACACGCCGATCTGCTGCGCGACGTCAGAAAATTTGGAGAATGTTTCGCCGGGCTGAAGGAGCTTTCCGGTCTTATCGACTTCACGCATGTTGTGAGCCGGCATCACCACTCCCCTCTCTGTCATCTGCTGCAGCGCCCGCATCATCTGATCGGGGTCGCGCTCGAAAATAATCCGAACGAATTCGATGTACGCCTTGGCGTGGTAGCCTTCGTCGGATGCGATCTGTCCGCAGATTTTCGCGAGTATCGGGTTCTGGTTCTGAGTCGCGAGCTTTGCGACATTGGCGTGTGACCTCTGGGTCGCTAGTTCTTGGAACGAGGTGTACACGAAGCCGCAGTACGGATCATTGCCGATCTCGATGTCCATGCCGTCTTTCAGAAAAAGTTGCACTGTCCGTTCGTACGCGGGCATGTCCACGCGTCCGGAAAGCCTAAGGAATGCGTTCAACAGAACACCATGACGGTGCTCTTCGCTCGTCCACTCGCGGAACCACTTTTGAAGATTGCCGTCGTGAACATGTACGTCGCCTTTCGGTCCCGTGGGAAGCCCGTACGTGGTGAAGAGCCGTGAAGTGAACGTCGGTAAGCCTTCTTCGGTGACGGCGTCACCGATGAGAACCGCAAGGACCTCTGGAGGCAGCGCGCGTGTCTGGGTCTGCAGCGAACGAACTTGCTCGAATGCTTCCTCTTGCCTTGAAAAGTCCGGCAGAAATTCCGACGGTTGCCAGACTTTCTCCACTCCGGCCATG
>JAYTPR010000260.1:0-1427 GCA_043747095.1 Candidatus Peribacterales bacterium | reverse complement strand
GTGTGTTTCCATGTCATCGATCCAGTGCTCAAGGAGCGTTGCGTGCGACGTATCCATGCGCAAAATATTTGCGCCGCTTTCCAGTGGAGTGGCAAGGTCGGCACCGATCTGAAAGAGGAGCGACTGAATCCACAGGAGTTGCGTCTTCACATGTCCGGGTAGCGTGCTGTCCGCAACCGCCGAACCGATGACGGCGTTCAGCTCATCAAGCGTGCCGTACGCATGAAGACGAATGGCGGATTTGGACACACGGGTACCGCCAAAGAGGCTTGTTTTTCCTTTGTCTCCCCCGCGTGTGTAAATCTTCATGCTCATGAGGGACACAGTATACCACTTATGCTTTTTTGAGCTCCGCAAGCACGCCAGCGTGGATTTTTTCCACTTCCTCCTGCGTCAGCGTTCGGTCATCAGCGCGGTAGGTGAAGCGCAGTGTGACGGTTTTTGCGTTCTCACCTTCGTACAGATCGGCGACTGCGACATTTCTCAGAAGTGGACTCAGTGTCAGAAGTTTTTGGACGATCGTCTTGTACGGAGTTTTTGGAATGCCGAGCGTCTCATCAAATTCCACAGCTGGGAACATCGGCAGAACTGACGCGATGAAGACATCTGGTGCGATGGCGAGGAGCGCATGAAGATCGATCACAACGACGGCGCTGCGACCCTGCAAATCAAATGCTTTACGAATGTGTGGTGCCACTTCTGTGAGTAGTCCGACTACTACTCCTTTGCATGAGATGGCCGCGCTGCGGCCTGCGTGAGCGAATGCTGGCAGATGTTCCTTCGTTTGGGTAAACGAGAGCTCGTAACCAGCCTGCTTCAGAGCGCGCGTCACGTCCGCCTTCGCGATTAGGAGCGGATCATCTTTCAGCGTCGTCTTTCCTTTGGCAGCCGTGAGTATGCATAGTTCGCCACGCTCACTTTTTGGTGCGAAGACTTGTCCGAACTCAAAGAGTTTCAACATAGATGATGTCGATTTCGTCAGCTCACGACCAGCTGTCTCGAGAAGCGCGGGTACCAGACTCATGCGCATGCGTGACAACTCTTCGCCGATCGGGTTTTCGATGCCAACGCTCTTACTGGTGTCGTCACCAGCCTTTGTGATGACAGCAGGGCTTGTGAACGCAAGGTGCAGAAGCTCGGTGGAACGCTCTTCCTTCAGCGCATCTCGAATCGCATTGATTCTGCCGTCACGAAGCGGTGGGAGAATGGAGGCTTCCGGCATCACCGGTGTGACGTTTGCGTATCCGTATGTGCGAGCAACTTCTTCCGCGATGTCTTGTACGTGCGTGATGTCGCGCCTCCATGCGGGTGGCGTCACCGTGAGTGAGTCTCCGGATCCTTTTACCTCGCATCCGAGATCAGTGAGAATTTTTTGCACGCGCTTTGCATCGATAGGTGCGCCGACGTAACTCAAGACTTTTTCAAGA
>JAYTPR010000259.1:0-3208 GCA_043747095.1 Candidatus Peribacterales bacterium | reverse complement strand
TATCCGCCTCTGCTGCAGCAAAAGAATCAGTGGTGATACGGCCATGCGAGAGCATGCGTGCAAGACGTGACTGTGCACCCTCTCGGCCATTTACATCGGAAGGAATGACGCTGTCAGAGAGCAACTTCACTGTTTGCATCTGCTCGGCATACCAATCCTGCGGCACAGTTGCGACAGTCACTTTTCCATCGGTAGTCACAGTGAGCTGCATACCGGGAACCAGCACTTTTGTATCAGTGCCATACGAGACAATGACAGGTGCAGTGAGCGGAGCGACAGTGGTCGATGATTCGTCATGCAATGCGGCGTAGGAAGCATCCAGAGCAGAGACGTGAAGTGTGCCAGCCGTCAGCTCTGTAAAACCTGTAGAACGAAGTACGGCATGTCCGCGATGAAGCTCGGGATGCTGTCCGGTTTTATCGGCACTCACGACTGTGCCACTACTGAGTGTTCCTGAAAGTATCCAACCTGATTGAAAGTCGATGGGATTGGCATCAGCCTGAAAGCGAACAACGGAAGCGCCAGCCAAACCTTCGGCTCCGGCCTGCAATACGGACTCGACGCCAGTGACGCCCAGCATCAGCAAGACTGCGAGAGGAAAAGCCACAAAATGACGGTGTCTTTTGGTGTTCATAAAATCCTCATATTCTAGCAGAAAACCCGTCTTTTTTGAAGTGTGCGAACCCTCGGGATGCAGTACGATCACATCATGCGAATTCTCGGTGTCGATCCCGGCCTTTCCACCGCAGGACTGGGCTTAGTCGAAACCGACAAAAAAGGCTCCCTGAAGGCCATAGACTGGCTTACGATCACCACGTCACCATCGCTTGAACTCCCTGATCGGCTGCTTGAACTTGCGCAGGATTTAGAGGGATTTCTGAAGGAAGCCAAGCCCGAAGTGGCCGTTGTGGAGGAGTTATTCTTCGCGACGAACAAGCGTTCAGCTATGGATGTCTCGCAAGCTCGAGGCGTCATTCTTGTGACACTCAAGAGGGCAGGCATTCGCGTCCTCAGCGCGACACCACTCCAGCTCAAGACCGCCGTTACTGGAGACGGACAAGCGGACAAGAAACAAATGCAGTCGATGGTGAAACGGATTCTGAACCTCTCAGAAATTCCTGAACCAGCGGACGCAGCAGATGCACTCGGCCTCGCTATTTTCGGCGCTCACATCATGCGCGGTCAGACCGGTGTCACTTCGCCATCAGCAACACTCCATGCTGCTAAGTCACCTTTCTGAGTTGTTGAGTGTGTCGCGGTGATCATGACCTGATGATCCTGAAGATGCGTCAGAAGAGCTTTCTGATGATCCTCGTCCAGCTCTGAGAGCACGTCGTCGAGTAAGATCACCGGACGTTCTTTGCGAATGGTTTTGAAGAGTGCCGCATTCACAAACAGAAGTGCAAGCAAGATGGAACGCTGCTGACCGCGCGACGCCGTCACGGCAATGTCGCGCTTCTCATCCTCAATATGCCAGTCATCACGATGCGGACCGACAGTCGTCGTCTGCAAAATGACATCGCGTGAACGGTATTTCAGAAGTGCATCGATAAGTGCCTGCTTCGGTTCATCACCAGGTGCGGTACTGACCGGAATGACGGCAATATCTTTACGAGTCTCAGCAAGACGCTCGAGTTCTGCAGGTAAAAGATCTCCAATCGTTGCGAGTGCGTCACTACGCCTCGCGATGATGACCGCTCCGGCTGATGCGAGTTCGTTGTCCCACACATCAAGCTCACTTTCTTTTGATTCTCCCTGCGCAATGCGCTTGAGAAGCGCGTTTCGTTGCTTCAGAACACGCTCGTATTCGAGTCTCAGAGCCGCATAATCGGGTTTCAGCTGTGAGAGAAGCGAGTCTAAGAAATTGCGCCTTCCAGATGGCGAACCTGTGAACAAATCCAAGTCTTGCGGAAGAAAAACGATCGTCGGCAGTACACCGATAAATGATAAAAGCGGTGTTCGAACATCGTTGATGAAATACGCGGACGCCTTTCGAGGGGACGTCTGAAACACACACTCCACCGTACGCTCCTCGCCGTCATCCGCCTTGAGGCTGGCACTGACCTTAAAGAACATGTCACCAAACCGCACAACATCCGGAAGATCAGCGCGAAGACACGATCGCCCCTGCGAAAGAATAGACACCGCCTCCACGATATTCGTCTTGCCGCTACCGTTGTCACCAAAAAAATACTGACGACCAGCTTCACCAAATGAAAGCTCGAGAGATTCGTAGGAACGGAAATGCTGCAGGGAGAGTGACGAGATGCGCACGGACAGAGATTACATCGATCCGCCTTTCGTGCCACCCTGACACTTCTCGAAGTCCGCAATCACATCAAAGATCACCTTCAGGTATGCCTCACGTTTGATGTAGTGCGAGAGCTGTTCAGGAAGCACCCAGACGTACGAATCCACCTCGTTGGCATCTACCTTCACCTGCGCGTCTTTGGTTGCATGAATGACGACAAAACACAGTTTTTGTCCGGCGTTCACGGGGTTATGTCGTCTCAGAAACTCCGGTGGAAAGTCATAGGAATACAAACATGGACTCACGTGTGCGACTTCTTTATAGGAAAGCCCTGCTTCTTCCATGAGTTCACGAAGTGCAGCTTGTGATGAAGTCTCTCCTTCCTCTATTCCACCCTGAGGAAGCTGCCATGCGTCATTTCTGCGTGGTTTATGGACGAGCAAAATGGACTGCAGTTCCTTGCATCCATCCGGAGCACATACGGAAGAAGGTTTCAGAACAAGCGCTGCGACGGCGTGGCGATATTTCTTCATCGGGAATCAGCGTACCGCAAAAAAGAACCGACCACGAGTACGAGACCGTGAATTAGCTCGAGTGCTTCTCTTCCTTGAGTTTGATGTTCTGCCGAGAACCGTGCTTGTTGCCTGGAGTCGTGCAGACCCAGCAAAATTTCTTGAGCTTACGGAAATCTGCCTTCTTCGACTTCAGGACACGGAACGAACCGATCCGCGTGTTGCAGGTTTCACAGTTGCCGGCGTAGACAGTAGCTTTACCTCTTGGCATAGCTGGGGCAGTTTACGTTGAGACCCCTAGGAGTGCAAGTCCAATGAAGACGATCGAAAAGGAGCCTATTTTGACGGTCATACTGCGCTTACTAAAGACTTCTTTGGCCGCAAGAGATGGCAGAAAATAGGCCACGGCCCATGCAAGGAAGATAACGAAGAACGGCTGAATATT
>JAYTPR010000258.1:0-2074 GCA_043747095.1 Candidatus Peribacterales bacterium | reverse complement strand
GTGATGCGATCACGGAGGATTTTGGCGTAGGCGCGGAATTCGCGGCTGCGCTGTAATGCCTTTGAGCGAGTGTCATCGACGTTGATCCATTCCAAGAAGCGCTGAATGAGCCCGCGCTTCGTCTTACTTGGTGCGTCCACCGGAACCACGATATAGAAATTTTTCTGCATGATGTCTGCAATGTCGACAAGCTTCTCCATGAAGTCTGCGTAGTCGATCGTCTGATCTTTCATGAGAGGGCTTGTCTGCGTCTCAGCTTTTTGTTTCAAGCTCTGGATATAAGGGTCGATATTCAGGCGCGTTGAACGGATGAGAATTTGGATCGGGAAGATGATGGTATTCACGAATGCCTGGTAACCGGCGATGATACCCTGCTGCTCGATTTCACTTTTTAGGTTGAAGTTGAGCGAGTTCACCTTCAGTACTGCGCGTAGTCCGCCGTTTTTCAGGACGACAGTATCTTCCTTGATCTCGGCGATAGGCAGATAGCGCTGTGTTGAGACGGCGAATCCCTTCTTTTTCTTGCGTACGGTACTAGGCACGGCTGCGCCCTGTCCGCTGTCACCCGATGTTTCGTTGGATGTGGCCATATTTAGGCTTTGGAACGGTTGGTGATCGTGTCGACGGATTTGTTTGGATCAAGCCCCTCTGCCTGTACGCGATCTGCACGTACTGCACTTGGAGCAGGGGAGTCTTGGAAAATTGGCGACTCATCAGCTGGTTCATGTTCGTACACACCGTGCTTCACGTTTTCTGCGAGTTGTGTGCGAATGCCTTCTACGGCGACCGGACTCGGACGGTCGTGAGCTGTCAGTTTGTTGAGTTCTTCCTGACGTTTTTCGAGCTGGCGCGTGATGTCTGCAAGTTTGTTCGCGTTGCTCTCGGCTTTCGCACTCGCTTCCACGATCTCCTTCGCGTGCTGTGATGTGATGAGATTAATGCTGATGCCCGGATATGGACTCCAGTAGCGCTGAGACGGTTTATTGAAGCCCTCGATGCTCAGCAGAATGATGTTGAAGAGGCTCAGATCGTTGACTTTGAAAAATGCGAATGCTGCAGCAACAGCTGCCGGAGCCCAGCATGCTCCCAGAATAATAATATTTGTGACACCAGCTTTTTGTGCCGATGCGAAGATGGCGTAACTGATACCTGCGCCGATTCCCATAATGAGAAGATGCTTCAGTGTGATCGGACCGATGATGCGGTCCTCCACGTACACGTTCTGCGGGATTTTGACGGCTTCGATGGGCATGTGTTTTTGGGTTTCAGGGAATCATTACAGTATAGCAGAAATACAGGAAAAACGCCAGATTGCTCCAGCGTCCTTTCCGTCTGAGTTCTAGGGTTAGGCTACAGCCGACTTTTTCTCTTTCTTCTGCGGTTTGTGGGCTACCGTATCGTCATGCATGAGGACGAGTTCGTCCTTATCCTTACCGACGACTTTGATGGTGTCGCCCTTCTGGAACATGCCTTTCAGGATGTTCTCAGCAATCTGGTCTTCGAGTTTGTCCTGGATCGTGCGGCGGACAGGACGTGCGCCGTACTCCGGATCAAAGCCGAGCGTACCGAGAATCTCGATCGCTTTGTCGTCTGTGACGAGTCCGTATCCCTGCTCTTTCATGCGGGACGTAAGCTTGTCGACGTGGAGCTGCACGATCTTGCGGATGTTCTCCTGTGAGAGAGCATTGAACACGATGGTGTGATCGATGCGATTGAGGAACTCCGGCTTGAAGTGATCCTTCAGTTCGCGGAGAACTTCCTGACGCTTCTCTTCGTAGATTTGCTCTTCGCGACGAGCGTCGTCACCAAGCTTGAAGCCGATTTTTCCAGCTTCTTTCGTGAGCTTGTCGGCTCCGATGTTGCTGGTCATGACGATGATCGTGTTGCGGAAGTCCACTGTCTTGCCCTGACCGTCGGTGAGCTGACCGTCCTCCATGATTTGGAGCAGAATGTTGAAAAATTCCGGGTGAGCTTTTTCGATCTCATCGAACAGAACAACTGAGTACGGCTTCCGGCGCACGGACTCCGTGAGCTGTCCGCCTTCCTCGTAGCCAACGTAGCCAGCTGTCGTTCC
>JAYTPR010000257.1:0-1120 GCA_043747095.1 Candidatus Peribacterales bacterium | reverse complement strand
TGCAGCGAGGCTGAGAGCATCATCGTGACACCAAGCAGAATCATCGTGACTGGCATCTGCCATCCATCCACGCGCTCCGTAATGAGGAAGCCGAGCATGAGTGAGAGAGCGGAGACGAAAGCGATCAATCCGCCGATAACTTCGATGGTGTGCGTGAAGACCAGGCGCGGAACCATGACGGAAGCATGATCAATAGTTGCGAGGATGCGACTCGAGTGCACCATGATGCCGATACCTGTCACGAGGAGCAGGATGAGTGCGGAAAGAAGAGGGAATTCAGGGAGTGAGTCTCCGACGATACTGATCGTCAGCTGAACGACGCTCATGCCAAGAAGAATCAATCCGAATGTCTTCCAGAGATAGCAAGAAATCGCCTTTGCGATACCTTCAGGCCTAGAGCCCGTCACCATCATGCTTGGGATGAACAGAGCGACGTACGAAATGACGACAACCAAGAGCGCGTACAAGAGCGTCGAGGCGTCGAAGAGGCTAAAGTTGAAAGCGGACATAATGAAACGGGGAAGTTAACGCACAGCCTACTATTCTTTTGCGTTCTTCGCCGCATCGCACAGCGAAAAAGGCTTGCGCCGCATGCACATCGGTTATTTGATCACGAGAGGTTAGGCGGCCTTTGGAAGATCGTCCTCGACAATAACACCCATATTTTTGGCGGTTCCGGCGATGCTGTTCATCGCGGATTCGATTTTCGTGGTGTTGAGGTCGGACATCTTTTCCTTCGCAATTTCTTTGATCTGAGACATTTTGATTGTGCCGATTTTCTCTTTGTTCGGCTTGCCGGAACCCTTCTCTTTTCCGATTTTCTGGAGAATCAAGAAAGAAGCAGGTGGCTGCTTCAGGATGAAGGTGAAACTGCGGTCTTCGTAGATGGTGATTTCAGCAGGGATAATCTGACCCATTTTCGCCTTCGTCTTGTCGTTGAACTGCAGACAGAACTGCTGGATGTTGATTCCAGCTTGTCCGAGCACGGGACCGAGTGGCGGAGCCGGGTTGGCCTGGCCGCCTCTTGCCTGCACTTTGATGACTTTCATGATCTTCTTTGCCATAGCCGCGCTACTTTAGAGAGAAGCTGATCGTGCGTCAACAGTGATTATGTCTTCTT
>JAYTPR010000256.1:0-1292 GCA_043747095.1 Candidatus Peribacterales bacterium | reverse complement strand
GGATAACGACATTCTGACGGTAGAAGTACTGCTCACCTCCTTTGATGTCCTTAATTGGGAATGTGAGGGATGGGATGAGGAGCTCTTGGTTCGTGTTGTTGTCGTACTTGTAGTACACGGAGTACCCCATGACAGGTTCACCGAGCGTGACCGTTGCGGTCTTCGTGTCGGTGCCTGCGTCAGGCGCCCATCCATACTGATCAAGCGTTGAGAGATAATCCATAATCTGTTTCTTCTCCGTGACACCTGCGTACTCGGACTTGGCGTAGTCGCGAGACATCAGTCCGTAGACGTTCATGACTTTGCGAGACTTTACGTGCACACCGATGGAGATACCAAACGGCATACCGGACTGGTCTGAGACTTCGTTACTGTCGATGACGAGTGGATACAGAACGCGCATCTGATCTGGAATCCAGGCATCGTTCTTGTTTGGTGCGGCGTCATAGTCGCGCTTCCACTGCATATCCACGGTTGGCGTACCGTAATGCGTCATATCGATACCGTGATCTTTGATGAATGCATTTGCTGCGGCGATGAGCTGATCCTCCGATGGAACATCCGAGAGCTTCACGCGTTCAGCCTGAAAACAGGCGTCCGTCTGACACTTGCTCTGTGGCCACTGGTCCCACTGAGCGTCGAGATTCACCGATGAATCTCGCAGGTTCACGTTCATCTGGTAACCGTAGGGCTTATTTTGACTGAAGCTCACGGAGTCCATATTCATACCAGCAAAGGACGCAAGGTCGATATTGCCGAGGTTCAAACTGTTTGCGAGTGCAGAAAACGGCACAGACTTACCAGCGGTGATGCGCTTGTAGACCGCCACTGACGATGTGAGCTCAGGAAGCTCGCCTTCATAGACATAGGTATACGTCGTCATGGGATACGGTGCGATCATCTTGGTATCGACACCTGCGTCCATATCACGAGCCATCATGGCTTGTGGAGCTTCCACGGCTACTGCATTTGTCGCAACGCCACCACCACCAACTCCCATTATTTTTCCTTCTGGTGGACGTGCGGACGTCATATCGTTTGCATTCATCATCGAGAGTGAACCAAAGGCGCTCTCACCTTCTTCTTTCACGCTGTAGCTAAACAGTGCGGAACCGTCCTGCTTGAAAGTCGTTGCAGGCTTCATGTTATTCATAGCGACAAACGCAACCGGGATAACAACAGCAGCCGTCAGTGCTCCGCCAAAAGCGTAGAGCCAGCGGGAGAAACCTGCAGATGCGGGTGATGACAATTCTGCTGCGCGATTTTGAAGCTGCATGCGCAGACGTTTCACA
>JAYTPR010000255.1:0-5774 GCA_043747095.1 Candidatus Peribacterales bacterium | reverse complement strand
CAGGCCATCTCCTACACCACAGGTGTGCCAGCGATGGCAGCAGCCACCATGGTGATGAACGGCACATGGACGGGCAAAGGTGTCTTCAACATTGAACAGCTTGATCCAGAACCTTTCTTGAGCCTCGTAGCCAAAAACGGTCTGCCGTTCAAAGTCGTCGACCACGATCCGCTCCCCGACTCCCTCACTCCATGAGCACGGAGGAAATATTCGAACCCTCATGGGAGCGCGACCGCGAAGGATTTTTCGCACAGCTTGATTACTCAAAGGTCACAACGCCCGCCTACATCTTTCACGAAGGCGTGCTAAAAGAAAATTTGGAGATTCTGGCAATGGTGAAGAAGGCTACAGACTGCCGCATCCTGCTCGCTCTCAAAGGCTACGCAACGTGGAAGACTTTTCCCCTTGTAAAAAAATACCTAGACGGTGTGTGTGCAAGCTCGGTGAATGAAGCGCGTCTCGGCCGCGAAGAATTTGGCAAAGAGGTACATAGCTACGCACCGGTCTTCAGCGACCGCGATATTGATGAGCAAGTTCTCTACGCAGATCACATCGTTTTTAATTCCCCAACTCAGTGGGAAAAATACCACGAGGTTGTGAAGAACAAAAAACCGACGATCGAATGTGGTGTCCGCATCAACCCAGAATCCGCTGGCGCTGGTAATGATCTCTATAACCCATGTGCGAAAGGCTCACGCATGGGAAGCACGCTCACAGAATACGAAAAGCACCCTGGCATTCTGGAGGCTGCAGACGGACTACACTTCCATGCACTCTGCGAACAGAGTGCAGATGATTTGGAGGAAGCGCTCAAACAAGTCGAAAAGAAGTTCGGCCCATACCTCGCAAGAAAGAAGTGGATCAACTTCGGCGGCGGACACCACATCACGCGCAAAGGGTATGACACAAAGAAGCTTGTAAGCCTCGTGACAGCGTTCAAAAAAAAGTACGGCGTGCAGGTCATCCTTGAGCCTGGTGAAGCCGTAGGCCTCAATACAGGAGTCCTCGTGGCCACTGTGCTGGATGTCATCGAAAACGACGGAAAGATTGTCATGCTTGATACAACTGCCGAAGCACATATGCCAGACGTCCTGGGTATGCCGTACCGACCATCGGTCATAGGAGCGGGAAAGCCGAGTGAGAAAAAATATTCGTACCGCTTCGGAGGGATTACGTGTCTCTCCGGCGACTTCATTGGTGAGCATTCATTTGATCATGAGCTGAAACCTGGCGACAGAGTTGTCTTCCAGAACATGGCCATCTACACGACAGTGAAGAACACGACATTCAACGGCGTGCGACTTCCGGATATTGTCATCATCGACGGGAACGATACGATCATTCACACGAAGAAGTTCGGTTATGAGGATTTCAAGAATCGGCTGTCGTAGTGGGTCCGTCTTTGTTACCGTACCAGCGTTACTTTTCTTATGGATCAAAACCTCGTCACCATCGGCCTCGTCCAAATGTCCATGACGGACAATAAAGATGAAAATGTAAAAAAAGCCATCCGCATGACGGAGGATGCAGCGAAAAAAGGTGCGAAGATCGTTATCTTGCCCGAACTTTTTGCCGGTCCATACTTCTGCATCGTCCCAAAAAATTCGGGAGCTCTTAAAATGGCTGAAAGCATCCCGGGACCAGTCAGCAAGGCTCTTTCCGAACTCGCACAAAAACTGAAGATTGTCCTCATTGGTGGGTCAATCTATGAAGAAGCCGACGGAAAAAGATACAACACATCCTGCATTTTCGGTCCCGATGGAAAAACGATCGGAACGTACCGCAAAGCACACATCCCTCATGATCCTGGTTTCTACGAACAGGATTATTTTGGTAGCGGCAATGAAGTCATCAAGGTGCATGACACTCCATTTGGGAAGATCGCCGTCGGCATCTGCTACGACCAATGGTTTCCAGAGTTTGCGCGCCTCGCCACTCTCGCAGGAGCTGCACTCATCGTGTATCCCACTGCCATTGGTGATAATCCAACCGTCGCTCCAGCTGACCCGAAGGTCAAAGAGAATTGGGAACAGATGTGGCGAGCTGCACAGGTGGGCCACAGCGCAAGCAACTCTGTCTACGTTGCTGCTGTGAACCGCGTCGGGGATGAAGGTGCGACTCACTTCTTCGGCGGATCATTTGTCTCAGACCCAAACGCAACGCTACTGGTGAAGGGTGACGACACCGAGAAGGTGCTGATTGCTGAGATTGATATGTCGTATCCGAAGAAAGTACAGGAATCCTGGAGATTTTTACTCGAGCGCCGACCGGATTTGTACGGTGGCATTACCAAACAATCATGAAAAACGCTGTGAAGCCGTCCGCTGAAGGTTTCCGTATGCCCCCAGAGTGGGCTTTGCAGAGCGCTGTATGGCTCTCATGGCCGTATAACCTGGAAGAGACGTGGGAAGGACACATTGATGGCGCTGAAAAAGCGTTCACGGAGATGATCGAGATCATGTCGCACCATCAAATCGTGCATGTTTTGGTACCGAATGATGCCATCCGTACGCGTGCAGTCTCGAAAATCAAAACCTCAAAAGCAAATCTGAAAAATCTTCAGTTGCACATTGTAGAAACCGGCGACATTTGGATCCGCGATTACGGCCCGATCTTCATCACGAAGGATTCGCCGAAGCATGAAGTGGCCTTCACGAAGTGGATCTACAACGCCTACGGCAACAAGTATGACGCACTCCTCGTTGGTAACGATGTCGCAGACAAGATTCCACTGGAGAACTATCGCAGATTCGATACCGGCATCGTCCTTGAAGGTGGCTCTATCGACGTAAACGGTTCTGGCACAGTACTGACAACCGAAAGCTGTCTCCTCTCCCCTGACCGCAACCCACATATGACGAGGAAGCAGATCGAGCAAGCGCTCGGTGAGTATCTTGGTGCAAGTAACGTCCTGTGGCTTGGTGAAGGCATCGAAGGTGATGACACGACCGGCCACGTCGATGACCTGACGCGCTTCGTCGGCCCTTCCACAGTCGTCACCGTCGTGGAGGAAGACCCAAACGACGCTAACTACAAGCCGCTCCTTGAGAACGTGAAGCGCCTGAAGTCGATGAAAGACGAGCGCGGCACTCCACTCACGGTTTTGGAGATTCCGATGCCGCAAAAATTTGTCGTCGATGGCAGACGTATGGCAGCCACACACGCAAACTTCCTCATCGCCAATAACGTGGTCCTTGTGCCGGTCTACGCGCAACCTTCGGATGACGTCGCACTCGATATCCTCAGCAAATGCTTCCCCGAACGTAAGGTGATCGGTATCGATTGCCGCGAGCTCATCTGGGGTTACGGCTCCATCCACTGCGCATCACAACAAGAGCCAGCCTAAGCTCGGTCGTAGGTCAGAAATGTAAACGCATGCGCATGCTTGTCATCCACAGGATGTTCGATCTGCTCAACTTCAACCCACTGATCACCATCGAGGTCGGGAAAAATAGAATCCCCTTCGATCTCAGCGTGAACGCGGGTCAAATACACCCTCTGCGCGACAATCGGAGTGAAGCTATCTTCCAGCCACTGATTGAAAAGGTCTGATCCACCAATGATGAACACCTCCTCATCTTCCGGAAGGCTGGTATCGAGCATCGAAAGCAGTGCGTCGATATCGGAAGCTACTTCGATACCTTCGGTCGGCTGCATTTTGGATGACAGCACGATGTTTCTGCGCTCTGGAAGCGGCCTGCCGATCGATTCGTAGGTCTTGCGACCCATAATGATGACACTGCCCTTCGTGATCTCCTTAAAACGCTTCAGGTCATCTGGAAGCTGCCACGGGAGTTTGTTGTCTTTGCCGATCACACCGTTCTCGGCTGCCGCAACGATAAGAGAAACAATCATGATCAAAGCTTACCCCACCTCACGATTCGACACTACGACAGGTACTTACTAATAGCCGGCCAGAGAGCATCATCATCCATATCGCTCTTCACAAAATACTCTTTGACGTTGTATTCCTTGCACACATCCCTCGTGGCCTTATCGCTAATATTCGATACGACCATGACAAGGCACTGCATATGTCTTTCTTTCATGGCTTGCATGACTCCATGACCGTCGAGCACCGGCATGAGCAGATCGAGCAGCAGAAGGTCCGGCATTTCGTTCTCCATTGCCTCCAGTGCTTTCTGCCCATCGTGGGCGATCGTCACACGCATGCCGTGCTGTTCCAGAACTTTTCCCATCATCTCGGCGAGGAAAGTGTCATCTTCAGCTATGAGGATATGCTTGTTCATGAAATTGGGGGGGGATCGTCTTGAAATTAGTTAACGCAGATACTTCTCAAGCATGTCCCAAAGCGCATTATCATCCATATCGCTCTTCACGAAGAATCCTTTCACATCAAACTCTTTGCACGCATCCCTCGTAGACTTATCACTGACATTGGTGACGACAATGACAGGGCAATCTAGTTTTTTTTCTTTCATAGCTTTCATCACGCCGTAACCATCCAACTTTGGGAGTAGGAGATCAAGGAGGAGAAGGTCCGGTACATCTTTCTTCATCACTTCAAGGGTCTCTTGGCCATTTCTGGTAATGGTGACACGTACGTTGTCATTGCGCAGAACCTGCCCCATCATATTGGCGATAACAGTTTCATCTTCGGCGATGAGGATGTGCTTGCTCATAAAAATCAGGCAGGAAACCGAAGCGTGAATGTGGTGCCCTTATTCTCTTCCGAGACAAAGGAGATAGTTCCGCCGATCAGGCGGGCAATGTTGTACACCATGTAGAGGCCGATGCCAGTGCCTGCTTCAACCGGACTTGGGATATTCGAAGCACGGAAGAATTTCTCCGGGATTCCCTTTTGCTCAGCGAGCGGAATACCGTAGCCGGTATCAGCAACATCGATACGGATCGTATCTCCTTCTTTCACAGCATCGATGCTCACTTTCCCACCTTTCGGAGTGTATTTGTACGCATTGCTGAGCAGGTTATCCAGGATTTCGATGAGCAACTGTTCATCAGTTTCAACGCGCAGATCAGAGGAACACCGAATCGTGAGCTCGAGTCCGCTCCTTTGCCGATGCGCATCATGGAGGCGGGAAATCTTATCGAGCACCGTACTCAGTTCCACCTGCACAATCTCCGGTTCCGCGCCACCTTCTTCAAGATTGGAGATCATCAACATTCTCCTGATCGTCACCGCCATGTTTGTGGACGTTTCGTGTGCGATATTCACGAGCTTCCTCTGTTCCTCAGGCAGATTTTCTCGCTTCAGACTTGAAAGGGCCCATCGGATCGCGGTGAGTGGCGTCCTCAACTGATGTGAGGCAATGGTCATGAATTCCGATTTGGCTTTGTCAATTTCCTTTTCTTTCGTGATATCCCGGAAAACCTTTACGGCACCGATAAGCTCGTCGCCAATGAAAATAGGAGCAACTGTAATGGCGACTGGAAAAGAAGTTCCATCTTTCCGCTTGTAGTACGTCGTAGCAGTAGGACGCTCCTTCGTGGTTTTGGTGACTGCACCTTCTGATTCGGTAATGATGTTGCCATCCACATCTATCATTGGCACGAGTTCGGTGAGTAATTTTCCCTGTGCCTCCCCCTCCTTCCAGCCAAGCAATCTCTCAAACGCTTTGTTCACGAGTAGAATCAGTCCGTTTTTATCAGTTGCCACGAGACCATCACCGATACTTGCTAAGATCGCCTCGTCTTTAGCCCTGACTTGTTCAAGGTCTTTGGTGCGTTCGCGAACTTTCTTCTCGAGCGTTTCATACGACATTTTGAGCTCCTCTGCAGTCACCACCAACTTG
>JAYTPR010000254.1:0-6831 GCA_043747095.1 Candidatus Peribacterales bacterium | reverse complement strand
TGGGGGGTACTCGACGGCGTCACGACCAATCCGTCGCTTGTTGCGAAAGAAGGAAAAGACTTCAAAGCGACCATCCTTGAGATGTGCCGCCACGTTCCGTGTGTCAGCGCACAGGTGACCGCCACCGACGCCGAAGGCATGAAGAAACAGGGGCAGGAGTACGCTGCGTGGCACAAGAATGTCGTCGTGAAAGTTCCGATGACGACCGAAGGCCTGAAGGCTCTCACATTTTTCAAATCCAAAGGAATCAAGACTAACACCACGCTCATCTTCTCTGTGGCTCAGGCGATGCTCGCCGCCAAAGCTGGTGCGACCATCATCAGCCCATTCATCGGACGACTCGACGACATGGGAGAAGACGGTATGACGCTGATTGCGGAGATCATGGAGGTCTGGAGCAAATACGATTTTGAGACTGAGGTTTTGGTCGCATCCACACGCCACCCTCGTCACATTGTGGATGCAGCCATGCTCGGTGCACACATCTCCACTATTCCGTACGACCTCTTCAAGAAACTCCCGCAGCACGGCCTCACGGATACGGGCATTAAGAAGTTTCAGGAGGACTGGGCGAAGGTTGCGAAATAAGTATGCAAACCTCTATTGGACTCATCGGCCTCGGCGTCATGGGAGCGAACCTCGCTCGCAACGCTGCGCGTAACGGTGCGAAAGTTGCGGTGTATAACCGCACGACCGAAAAAACTGATGCCTTCATCAAGGCATACGGAACAGAAGGTGCTTTTGTCGCATGTCATACATTGGAAGGTTTGATCTCAGCGCTTCCGGCTCCGAGGGCTATCATCCTCATGGTGAATGCCGGAGCAGCTGTTGATGCTGTGTTGCAGGAGCTCACGCCACTTCTCTCACAAGGCGATAGCATCATTGACGCTGGTAACAGCCACTTCGCGGATACACAGCGCAGAATGATCGAACTGCAAAACAAAGGAATGCACTTCCTTGGCATGGGAGTCTCAGGCGGAGAGGAAGGCGCACTACTGGGCCCGAGCATGATGCCGGGTGGAAGCCGTGAATCATTTGCGCTGCTCGAACCACTGCTTCGTAAAATGGCAGCCAAGGATGGAGGCGGCAACAAGTGTGTTGCCTACATCGGTGGAGGTGGGGCCGGACACTTTGTGAAGATGGTGCATAACGGCATTGAGTACGGTGACATGCAGCTCATCGCAGAGACGTACCACCTCATGAAGTCAGTCCTGAAGATGTCGAACGCCGAGATCGGCGAGACATTTGCGAGCTGGAACAAGAGTCGCGAACTGAAGTCATTCCTCATTGAGATCACGGCGCAGATTTTCCTGAAGAAAGACGACCTCACGCACGCAGAGCTCATCGACGCCATCAAAGATGAAGCAAAGCAGAAAGGCACAGGCAAATGGACGACACAAGCGGCGCTGGATCTCGGTGTTGCCGTTTCTACCATGACCGCAGCGGTGGACGCGCGGCTCATGTCATCTCTGAAGCCGCTACGTGTTCGCGCCGAACAAGAGATCGGCGCACTTGATCTGAAAGCCGTACGTCTCACGACGCGCGCGCTCAAAGATGCGCTCTTTCTCAGTAAAATTTGTTCGTACGCCCAGGGCTACGCACTCATTGCGGAAGCTAGTCGCACTAACTCGTGGAACATTGATTTGGCAGAAGTCTGTCGTATCTGGAAAGGCGGCTGCATCATCCGCTCCACACTCCTCAAGACTTTTGAGGAAGCATTCCGCAAAGACCCTTCGATTCCAAACCTCCTGCTCTCACCGGAGATCGCAGACTTCTTCCGCGCTCGTCACGGTAAGTGGCGCAAAACAGTAGCTGCAGGTGCGCTCGGTGGCATTCCCCTTCCTGCGATGTCGGCTTCACTCGCGTACTTTGACTCACTACGTACCGGAAGCCTGCCGCAAAACCTGACACAGGCGCAGCGCGACTTCTTTGGTGCACATACATTTGAGCGCAACGACAAACCGGGCACGTTCCACGCACACTGGGTTTCTTAAGCATCTTCGGATTGCACCTCGTCAGTCTTGAGCTGGTCTTCAGCTTTTTGATCCTGCGCGCCCTGCTGCACCATCTGCTCGGCGGATGGCTTCGTTTCGGCAGTTAGTTTTTGTGATGCGATCTCCTGTTCACGTGTTTTGGTTGCACTCTTGCCTGCGTTCTTGTCTTCCTTCGGCGCTTTTAATTTGTCGTCCTTCGGATTCATCTGGCCTTTCAAAAGCGTGAGCTTGAGCTGCTTCAAATCAGCACCTTGCTTCACTTCATCCTTAAGACCTTTTTTCTCTAACTGACGCATGAGCGCCTTGCGCTTGGCATCGTGCGGAGACTCTAGGTATTCGGCCGATGAAGGGCTTGGTGAGTCTTCGTCTTCGAAATACATACCCATCATTATACCTTTTTTTGGTGCGCCCGGCAGGATTCGAACCTGCGACCCCTTGGTTCGAAGCCAAGTGCTCTATCCGGACTGAGCTACAGGCGCATGTAGTCGTTAGCTTATATCAAGGAACTCCCTTTTTCTTTATGCGCCTCGTCCCGCGGAGGCGGGACTCGTCGGCCCGGACTGAGCTCTGTGCGCATGCGGTAATAAGAGGATACAACAAAAATGAGCGTAATCGTACGGAAAACCGGGGCAAGTGCATGATGCACTTGCCCCGGTTTTCCTCTCATACAACCAGAGTCATTTGCCGTAGAACTGCATCATCTCGGCAAGACTGCCGTAAAACATATCGAGAAGATCGTAGGGCTCATCTGCGATGTGCTCCACTCTCCAGACGACGAATGTGTTACTGCCAAGCTCGATGTAGCGGAGGCAGAAAAACTTTCCAGCAACATTCTCCGTGCTGGTCTGCTGCCAATCTTGCCCTTGTTTTATCCATGCCTGGTCAAAATCTTCTTCCGCAACACCCGCAATATCGAGTACCAATGTCTGCGGCGATGTTTTGCGAAGTACAAGAATAAGCTTGATGCTTCCTGGCTGGGTAGCCAGCCGCATTTCATGCGGTGTAAGCTCAGACGAGCTTGGTTTTGCCTTCCAACGATAAGCTCTCATCGATCAACTCCAGTTGAGTAGGGAGGGGAATCTAACCCCTCACGAACGGAAATGTTACGCAGCACCTTGCTACGCCAGTTTTCTGCCCGAAGGGTCAGATGACTCCCCACAAAAGTGATGTCAAAGACCTACAAAAGGTAGATAGCCTAGAATATTGACACAATTAATACAATGCATTTAAATACAACTATGCATACCAGCCCTGAAAATTGCGCCGATGAACTTAATAGAATCGCACGCATTTTGATCTTGGACGGCAGCGGCAACGTTGAACCAATCACGATGGAGGAGCGCGCGATCTATAACAAAAGACTAGACCAACTTCTCAGCAGCAATGTTACGTTCGTAGCTGTTCTTTGTATTACAGAGCAAACAAGGCAATTTCTCTCTGGCTACACCCAAGGCGTGCCTGAGCTTAGCAATCTCTACGCATATCTGAGGAACAACATCATCTAAACTTTCTTGAGCTTGTGCTTCATGCGCTTCTTTTTTGTCGTGAGATATTTCTTCTGCTTCGCACTCGTGGGAGTAATTTCGATCGGTAGCTGCTCCACAATCTCAAGTCCGTAACCACCCAGACCCGCGACTTTCTTTGGGTTATTCGTCAGTAGGCGCATCTTGCCAGCTCCAAGGTCTTTAAGAATTTGAGCCCCGATACCGTACTCACGAAGGTCATCTGCAAGCCCTAAAGCACGGTTTGCCTCTACCGTGTCATAACCAAGGTGCTGGAGCGCGTAGGCTTTGATTTTATTCGTGAGCCCTATGCCACGACCTTCTTGGCGGAGATAGACGAGGATACCTTTCCCCTCTTTGGCGATCATCTGCATGGCGAGATCAAGCTGCTCACCGCAGTCACAGTGATGCGAACCAAACACATCTCCGGTGATGCACTCGGAGTGCACGCGTACGAGAACCGGCTTGTCTGATGTCACCTCCCCCATGCGGAGCGCTACGTGTTCTTTGCGATGTAGCACATCGGTGTAGACCGAAATCTCAAAATGGCCGTACCGAGTTTCAAGTTCACTGCGAGCAGCGAGCATGATGAGTGACTCGTCTTTACGGCGCCGTGCGATGAGATCTTTCACCGTAAGTAAAGGAATATGGAATTTCTTGGAAAATGCCTTCAGCTCCGGAAGACGCATCATCGTGCCATCTTCGTTCATGAGCTCACTGATGACTGCTCCTTCACGAAGACCTGCAATTTTACACAGATCAACCGATGCTTCGGTATGACCACTGCGCCAGAGGACGCCACCGTCTTGGGCTCTCAGCGGAAAGACATGACCAGGCCTGTGGAGATCTTCAGGCTCGGAGCGCGGATTCATCGCCGTGAGAATGGTCGTTGCGCGATCCGCTGCGGAAATGCCGGTATCGACACCATCTTTCGCTTCAATGCTCACGGTAAACGGTGTCGAACGTTTGCTGGTGTTGCGGCTGACCATCGCCGGAAGATCAAGCCTGTCTGCAATCTGATTGCTGAGCGCCAAACACACGACTCCTCCGGTATGACGAATGACGAATGCCAATTTTTCCGCCGTCGAAAATTCTGCAGCCAACACCAAGTCACCTTCGTTCTCACGGCTTTCATCATCAACGACGATCACAAACTTCCCCGCCTTCATGGCTTTGACCGCCTCATCAACCGAACTTGGGGAACGCTTCTTCATGGGTCGGGATGATAACACAAAAAAACGCCCCTCGCGGGGCGTTCTGATGTCACATGAAGTGTAGGTCTATTGCCACTTCAGAGTGTAGGTAAGCTTCTTGATCGGGCTCACGCCCATACCACGGCCAACACCAATGGTGTACTTCACACCAGGTACGAAGTCATATGGCTTACCGCATTCGGGGCCAGTGAATCCGTACTGATCCACGTCTGCCGGCGTGTAAATAATGCATGTGATTTTTTCCTTTGCCGTGACATCCACAGTTGCCGTGAGCTTCTTACTCATCGTGAACGTGTACCAGTCATACAGGTCTCCAGTTTCCAGAGTTGCTGTGCGCGGAACCATGTCGCCAACATTGAGCGCGTCCATGAAGCCGTCATTGCCATCGGATGCACCGCTCTTTGCAGTCACCGTGAACGGTACATCGGCAACCGTCGGCTGAAGCTGAAGCTGATACTTACCAGGGCGCGCGTTCACGACGAGCGAACAACTGCTCTCGTTCTGTACGCCGAGGTAGTACTCATCGGAAAAGCCGGATGCATTGAGAAGGTAGAGGCGGCAGCTGACATCGGACGGATAGTAGCCAGTGGTCTGCACCGTCACAGAGACGTTTGTCTTTGCGGCCTTCAGCTCAAACATGTAGCTCGTGGACTGTTTGCCCGAAAACAGAGATGTATCCGAAAACGGGAGCGAGACGTTCTTGCTGACCGGTGCTGCAGAAGATGATGACGAACTCATCGCAGATGATGCGGATGACGAAACGCTGCTTGAAGACGATGACGACGAAGTGAAAGACGACGAACTAGACGATGTCTTTGGGTACATGCCGTTCCAGATATAAGCAGCTGCTTCGCCGCGTAGAAGCTCTTGGTCAGGATAGAAGTGAGCTCCGCCTTGTGTTGCAATAGGCAGAATGCCGATCGTGTACGCAGCGCGAATATATTTGCTGTACCAAGCGCTGACGGAAACGTCGACAAAGTTGATGATGTCCTGATCATTCGAATTGATATCTGGAGCACTGAGGCCGAAGACCGTGAATGTCATTTTGAGTGCTTCCGTACGACTCACTGGGCTTGAGGGGCGGAACTTACCGTCACTATAACCCTGCACGAAACCATTTTTCTTGGATGCTGCGTCACAGACATATAGTTCATACCAGCTGCCATGTTCTACATCCGTGAAGCACGATGATGAGACGGCATTCGGCGTGCGTTTTGTGGCGACGTAGAGCATCTTCAGGAACTCTGCGCGGTTCACACTCCTATCGGGATAGAACTTTCCATCTGGATTGCCTTTCACGATCGCAGCTCTTGCGAGCGATTCGATCTCCGATTTGAACGGATGATTATCTCCGACATCGGGGAAAAGTCCGGCTGCCGAAACGGCAAGCGGAAGAAGCAGCACGGCTGCCAAGGCAATTGAGCGTCGGAACGACATAAGAGAGGCGGAAAGCGGACGGATGCGATCGTACGCTTGAACACATCTCTTATACAACACGCCTCAATGCAAATCCTTGAGTCGCGCAAGCGAACTCAGAAGAGTCTTAGCGGCGAGGGGGCCTTTTGCGTTTTTTCCAACAGCACGAGTCTTGGCATCTTCGACTATATCAACGAAAAGAACCTCAAATGTGATCGGCTTCAAAAGCTCAAGCTGCACCTGCATGCATCCGGCTGCAGACTGATCTGCAACGAGTCCGGCGTGATGTGTATTGCCCTGAACGATGATGCCGAATGCGATGCAGCCATCGGCACCGGCAAGTAGTGCGCCCTTACAGAGGAGTGGTAATTCGTACGAACCTGGTGAATCAATCACGCGAATATTGTCTGGCTTGATGCCAGCAGCGACGAGTGTTTCCGTTGCGTCTTTTACCATCTGCATGGTGAGCTCGTCGTACCAGACAGAACGCGCAATCGCGATGCGCCAATCAGGATCCACGATGTACTCGCCGAAGTTTGGAGTTTCACTGAGGACCATGGGCTTTGAGGATGTACTTACCAACAATATCAGACTCCACGTTGAGCATATCGCCTTTTTTCACGGTACCGAGCGTTGTGAGCTTGAGCGTGTGCGGAATGATCGCAACCGTCACAGTTGTACCCTGAATATCCGCAACGGTAAGGG
>JAYTPR010000253.1:0-2283 GCA_043747095.1 Candidatus Peribacterales bacterium | reverse complement strand
TGATATTCCGCTCGGTAAAGGCATGGGCTCCAGTACCTCACTCGTCATCGCAGTGTGTCGCGCACTCCTTGGGAGTGGATGCGGCAAGATCGCACTCGGCATAGAGGATGAGATCAACCCAGGGCACAGCGGCATCGACTTTGCAGTGATCTGGGAAGCAGCTCCTATTCTCTATCAGAGAGGCAAAGAACCACAGATCATCGATCTGCCGCGCGATATTTTGAAACATGCGAAACTTGTCGATAGTGGTAAGCCGAATGAAACAACTCGGGAGCTGGTTGCATGGATGAAGAATAAATATTCCGCAGCCGGGACGCCGCGTCCCGGATCAGAAGAAATGATCATGAATGATGCGATACATGTTATTGGAAGCTGCACCGAGCGCCTGCTCAAAGGAGAATCACTCCATGCGGTGATGCGTGACCATCATAAGGCACAATTAGCACTCGGCATCGTGCCAGACAGTGCACTAAAGATTATTGAACAGATCGAATCCGAAGGCGGATCAGCAAAAGTCATTGGTGCAGGAGGGCGAACCGGAGGCGGAGGGATGGTGCTATGCCTTCCGGCTCAGGCACAATGACCATCCATGATCAAAGCCATCTCCTCACCAAACATCGCGCTCATCAAATACTGGGGCAACCGTGATAATGCTCTCCGGCTTCCGGCTGCAGACTCACTGTCGATGGTGCTCGATACCCCAACCGTTGAAGCAACCATAGAGCCATCCGATATTTTTTCAGTGACATCGTACGATGCAGAAGGGAAAGAAAAGCCTCAGAACGAGGAATCAGTTGCGAGACTGAAGCATCACTACAATCTCTCGAAGGAATATCTCCGCGGCATTGGTCGAGGTAAAAATCTGCCGAAAGAAGTCGCACTGATCATCCGCTCCGCGATCCCACCTGCTATCGGCATCGCGTCATCTGCTGCCGTTTTCAGCTGTCTCGGTGAAGCGTACGCAGCACTCATCGAAGGTCGTGCGCTCAGTCGCGAAGAAGTAAGCATTCTCAGTCGTCTTGGTTCCGGTTCCGCAGGCAGAAACTCGTACGGCGGCTTCGTCGCACTCACAAACCACGGTGACGGCATCGCTTCGGCGTACGGAGAACAGGTTGCGGATGAGAATCACTGGTCACTGCATGACATCGTCATTGTCCCAAGCGTGAAAGAAAAAAAAGTCGGCTCGACGGAAGGCCACGCTGCAGCTGCAACGAGTCCGCTCTTTGCCGAGCGCCTGCGCGCCATCCCAAAACGCATGCGTGAATGCATCAGCGCACTGCGTACACGCGACTTTGAAAAGCTTCAGATCGTTTCCGAAGAAGACGCACTCGAGATGCACCGAGTGATGGAGAGCCAAAATCCTCCACTGCAATACCTCTCCGACGAAACGCACCGCATCCTCAAGGACATTGGAGGGCTACGGAAAAGCGAGAAGCTAAACGTGCTCTACACCATGGACGCTGGGCCAACGGTGCACCTTATCTGCACAGAGGACAGTGTAAAAACGGTAACCGAATTCGCAGAAGCACAAAAAAACTGCATCGTTTTTAAAACGAAGACAGGAAAATCATCACGGTTAGTCTAATAGTAAAACGATGTCCAAAGGGCAGGCGCGCGCAGGAGTGGGGGTCTGCTGGCGGGAGTCTGCGCGCACGCGTTTTTTGGTACTTTTTGCCGCTCGGGCAAAAAGTACAAATCTCTCTGCTACACTCTTCGTCTCATGGACCTCAGAAACCTCCCCGAACAGCTCTCCAGTTTCCAGCGCATCAACCAGCGCCGCACGATTCTAGAAAACGAGCTGAAGGTCGACCTCTCCCCGCTTGAACCAAACGAAAAAGTAGTTGGTGAATCTGAAAAGAAAAATTGTGAGCAGATGTTCGGCATGATCGGCATGCCAGTGGGATACGCCGGTCCGCTCTCGATCGTCTTTTCCAATAACGCGAAAGCTGAACTGCATCTTCCGATCGCAACAACAGAAGGAGCTCTCGTCGCCAGCATCAACCGCGGATGCAAAGCAGTCTCAGCTGCCGGAGCAACTGTCACAAAATCCACCGAACACGGCATCACACGTAGCATCGCCTTCCGCGCAGCATCTGCAACGCGTGTTCAGGAGCTTGTCGATCTCATTCGCAAAGATGAAGCAGGCTGGAAGGCAGCAGCACACAGTACAAGCGGACATCTCAAGGTGACCAAATACAATCTTGATATCGCCAAACAGTTCGTTTTTCTGACGATTGCCGCTGATACCGGTGACGCCATGGGCATGAATATGATCACGATAGG
>JAYTPR010000252.1:0-2574 GCA_043747095.1 Candidatus Peribacterales bacterium | reverse complement strand
GCAGTGTGATGAGCGGGCGAATGATCTTCTCATAATCCCCTCCTCCCTTGAGGAATTCACTATTTTCGAGAAGTAGCGACTGCACATTGCCTCCACCCGGAAGTTCGGGCACAAGATCCGGATGCTCGGAAGCAAACGTGCGGAACGCAAGCGCCTGCATGGATTTTTCTTTGACGGCCTGTTTCTCCTGTTCGGTCTGCTCAGCGTTCCATGCACCATCGACCATCCTGCCCCCCTGATAGAGAGAGCCAGTAAGAGGATTAAATGTCAGCGCTGCTTCTCCCCAACTTCGTGGCATGTACTCGGAACGCATGGTTCCAGTGTGTTCACGGATCACATCCTCAGTCGTCTGACCCACAAGCCCCTCAGGGCCAAGCATGGCCATGAGCCACGGCGGAGCAGCCTTTAGGAACTGCGACCTACGGTACTGATCGATGGAACCCTCGATAGTACTGATGCCTACGTGCACCGTAATGA
Organism: Candidatus Peribacterales bacterium; assembly: GCA_043747095.1. Taxonomy (GTDB): domain Bacteria; phylum Patescibacteriota; class Gracilibacteria; order Peribacterales; family Peribacteraceae; genus JAGORY01. The sequence continues at coordinate 2,097 of JAYTPR010000252.1, read as the reverse complement.
TGACACCAGCGACGATGAGTCCGGCGGCGAGTCCTGGAGGGCCTGCGGCTCCACTCAAGACCACGATACTCGTAGCAGTCGTACCAACGAGTGCTGCGGTATCCACTGCAGTGCGTGCCCACTGAGCTTCTACCTCTGTCGCGGACAAGTCTTTGATTTGCGTGACATCAATTGCACAACCCGGACCCTTGTACGTGTTCCCATCTTTCGTCATAAGTCCCTGAGCCACCATCTGATCCAGTGCCCCGACCATTGAGTTAATCTTTTCGGTTTGGCGTTCTTTGGCCTGCACAAGTTCATAGATGTCATAGCCCACCATCGCGGCCTCGATAAGAGGTCCTGCGACAAGCGCCGTTGTTTCAAGTCCACTCAAGGCGCGAGGGCCGAGCCTGCGAAGCTTCGCAAGATCGTCCATCATGGTCAGACACTCGGCCGCCTGGAATGTTCGCGCAGTACCGAGTTTTGTCATGACCATACCAAGTTTCGCGGCGTCATCTCCACTCGTGACGACAGCCTTCACGAGACTTGGGTCACTGAGCGCTTCCTGCGCGCCCTCACCGAGAGCTGCCAGATACTTGGACGCACGAGCGGCACCTTCTTCTCCTCCAATCTTGAAAGCTTCATCCAAAAACTGCATGCCACGAGGAGAACTTGCGATCTTGATGATAGTTTCGGAAGCTTCTGGCAAACCCATTTCGGTGATACGGGCGAGTACCTGCGCACTCACGCGTGATGTAACTTTCTCGGCATTGGCGATAGCAGTCGCCACGTCACCGGCAATGCCGCTTCGTGCTAGCAAATTGGCTGCCTTCGCAGCTTCATCCACATTCTCGTAGACCATGCCCATGGCCTGACGTAGAAGCTTCATCTTGCCGGACAAACTCTCAGTGATGTGTGCACGCCAAATGAGTTCGGCAGCTTCGTCAGAGACATTTACGCCCTGACCAAGCAGTGACTTCGCTGCGTCGATCCTAAGGGTGCGATCAGCACGCAAGAGTTCGCCAAGTGTATTTTGTAGTGCTGTAAGTTCAGTGGCACGAGCAACGCGTGCTCCTTCGTCCGTCAAACTCATGATCTCCTTGATGGTGGTTTCTGCAGCGGAAATGTTTCGCTGATTTGCGGTGATTCTCTGCATGACGTCAGCACCAGGACCACTGACAAATTCGGCTACACGAGTAAGTGTCTGCGTACGGCGCGCTACTGCACCCGGAACGGTCGTTGCTTTCGCGAGTTGCTCCTCAAGCGCGAGATTGCGAGCCGTCAGTCGCGCGATTTCATCCTGCTTTTGCGCGACTTGTTCAAGCGTCCCCTGCTCAAGATCAGCGATACGACGTGTGTTTGCTGCAAGCTCGTTTGCTTGCTGGGTGACTGTTTGTTCAGCTTCCGTGAGAGATGTTCGCAAAGCATCCCTTTGTCCTCGGAGGCTTCCTACCTCTCTCCTAAGAGCTCTCGTCGTATTTCCCTTCATCCAATCTCTCGTTTTTCTGAGAACATAAACACCAGCAATGCTTCCACCAACGATCTTCATCATCAGAAAGAACATATTAGAGAGCTCATGAAGAGCTGAGGCGGTCGCAAAATGCGTGTCGAGGTTTGCGTCTACCTTTTTGAAAAATTTCGCGTATTCGCCTATAAATCCTGCCGGCGGCTCCACATCTCCCCAAGTGCGATTGAGCTGCGAAAACAGGCGCATATAAATCGTGGCGCCCCTATTTCTTTCCTCCTGCGAAAGCTGTTCTTTGCCCTGAATCAACCGGAGAAAAGCGGAGAGCTCTTCCTGCTTCACGTCGGTTTCATCCGTCTCTTCATCAGGAATTCCCCCAGCAAACAAGGCGGCTGGAGGCATACTTTTTACCATAGTAACCGCACTTCTGAATTTGGTTATTTCCTCTTTCTCCTTAAGCTCTTCGCCAAAATTGATACTGCCATCAGGATTATCCGTATGTTCGTATTTAAACTCCTTGATGGCGTCATAGATAGAACGAGCCTTATCAGTGACGTTCTTCTTCTCGTCGTCCGTAAGTTCGGCGAACGTATTCTTGTTAGTCGGCCAACCAAGCGCCGTTTCGAGATCCCCAGTGATAGATGAAATTGCCC
>JAYTPR010000251.1:0-5437 GCA_043747095.1 Candidatus Peribacterales bacterium | reverse complement strand
ACCTTGTACTCGGCGCTATTGACCTTAAACCCTAGGTAGTACGTGATAGCGGAGTACAGAAGGCCAAGCGAGTGCGGGAAATGAATTGCGCGAAGGAGTTTCATGTCCTTTCCCTGACCGTGTCCTATGGTTGTGGTTGCCCATTCGCCAACGCCGTCGACAGACACGATTGCTGCATCGGGAAAGCCAGAACAGTAGTAGGCCGATGCGGCGTGTGATTCATGATGCGTTGTGAAAAGAATGGGTTTGTTGAAGTCTAGTTCCTTCTTGATGGTCTGCGGAATCCACAGTTTTTTAAGCATCCACTCGCGCATGGCACGGTGGAACATGATGAATCCACGTGGCCAGACGTCGATCTGTGTTTCGAGAATACGCTCGAAGAATTTTAGGAATGGTTTTTCGTAGAAGACGACTTCTGTGAGGTCAGCGGCCGTAATCCCTCCTGCTTTCAGCGCATGCTCAACGGCGTTTGTTGGAAAATTTTCGTCCTGCTTCTTTCTTGTGTAGCGTTCTTCTTGTGCCGCGAAGATGATCTCACCGTCACGCAGGAGCACTGCGGCACTGTCGTGGTAAAAACAGGAGAGGCCAAGGATGTAGACCGGCTTTCCCATTAGAATTGGTGCTGAAAATCAGATTCTTCTCCCGACACGTCCCACCAAAAAGTGGTCGGTACCGTTTTCTTTGCGAAGAGGGACGGAATTTTGAGGACAACACCGTATGCGCCGAAGACCAGTATCCAAAGAATTGTCAGAATGATGGAGCTCATCACGACGCCGATAGCGTGACTGACGGCCATCCAGCCGCTCCAGAGTTGTTTCAGGGGAGTCGGCAGGTTCATCAGATCAACGTGTAGATAAACGGTGCAAGGGGAGACGTTTGTGCGAACACCATGAGCAGACCGAACATGACGATGATCATGATGAGCGGCAGGAGCCACCACTTCTTGCGTGCTTTCATAAATCTCCACAGTTCGCCGACTATTGCTACTTTGCTCATGCCGTCATGGTACCAGAAACGCTTTCTGCACCCAATGAGCCCGCTTAGCTTTTGCGGAACAGTAGCTGGCCATCAAGATTGGGCTGGACTGCACCTGCGCAAGCCGGCGGCGTGGTGTTGAAATTCTTCGTCAGATAGTCATGGACTTCGTCATAGATATCTCCGAGACGGTCTTCGCGGTAGAGGACCGTGTCCGCTTGTTCTAGAGCACTCAAGATGGATTTTTGGAAGTACGCGTGCTCGTCATCGAGTAAATCATTTCTCTGCCAGAACAGAGGGCCGAGCGGTGAGTGTTTCGTAAAGCCAAATGTGCTCGTGAGTCCGCCGATGTGCATATACCGGTCTTGTCCGCATGCATCCAAAATCCTGTCGATCTCGGAAGCGGTCAGTTGAGGTACTGAACTGTCTGCAAGTCGCAGAGCTTCTGCGTTGTTTCTCCGAGTGTGGAAGAACGTTGTGGCAAAGATGAGGATCATGATGGCTGCTGCCAAGCGGTTCGTACGAGGATTTCTGTCTGAATGGAGCCACAAAAGCATGAGTGCTGCGAACACTGGCACCGCAAAAACAAAATGATGACCGTAAAATTCTCCTCCGGAACCAGCCGCGAGGGTTGCGAGTATCAGTGCTCCGATCACTCGTAGGATGCGCGACGGTGCGGGATCAAGGCGGACAACATTGATGGACCCGATGATGAAGCCGATGCCCGCAATCACGCGTACGTAGTAGCCGACCCACAGGAGAGAACGCATCGTTTCCGATGGTGCCACGATATAGATGGCAAGCTGGTGAAAGAGAGATGGTATGACGAGTGCAATAACTGATACGCCGACGAGCCAGATATTGTATTTCTCGAAGCGCGTGATGATTCGTCCAGTTGAACGGATGAATGATGCGATGCATCCGAGTAGTAGCAGGAAGAAGAAAGGGGAGAATTGCGTTGCGTGAACGAGTAAGCGCGTGACATCGAGCCCGCGAGTCAGGGGTGATCCGTAGCGGTACACATGGTTTCCCATCATTTCAGCTAAGTAGACGTTGAGGTATGGGTCTAGATAACCAAGGAGATAGAAAATTCCCGTGCCAAGCACGAGTGCGAAGAGAAGCGGTACAAGAAACATCGTACAAAACCTTTGTGGTTTTTCTGCGTACAACAATCCGATTGCTGCACATGACAGAAGAAACGGTTCTTTAAATGCAATTGCACCGCCGATGGCGACTGTTGCAGCGGCGATGTCTCTATACCTCACCATTTTGCTGAAAGATCGCTGCATGATCACTGCATAGGCGATCCCAAAAAAAGATCCGAATGCTTCTACTTGGTATTCTCCGGCATTAAGTGATGTAAAACCTGAAAGAAGAGTTCCGAGTAGTAGCGTGAGAACAATCGTCATTTTCCCTGATCTTGGCTTCGATAAAAGTAGTAAGCCCGGCACGAGACAGATGGCAGCTGCTGAGATTGCATGGCCGATGACCATGTTTCCTCCGATCCCAAGCGAGAGCGCACTCGTCCAAAAGATTCCCGGTGGCTTAATTTCAAAAAGATCAGTGTACGGCTGAAGTCCGTTGATCATGCCCCTGCCTACCGCCCAAAATACGCCGCTGTCGCCCCAGATGGTTTGCAGCATCTCGTACTGCGCTGCGGTCCATAGGTCATAGGCTGCACAAAGAAGACCCCCGATAACGAGCGTTATGAGTACTGGTTTCTGAAGTCGCTGCACGGCCTTCATATCAGGAAAAGTGTATGCTGTGCGCCAATCTCCGTCAATTTACTGACCTTTGCACATGAAGCGCGTTGCCTCCATCCTCTCGTCACTTTTTCTCTTTATGGGAACGCTTGGCATGATGGAAATCATGCTGCGCATTATTCCTTCGCCTGTGCAGCATCCTTCCATCTACGAGACGGATGATCCAACATCACTTCTCGGCATCGAATTTGTTCCCGGTGCTCGTGAGGTCCAGCACACGCCGTGCACGTCATGGACTGTGACGGTGAACTCACTCGGCTGGCGTGATAAGGAGAGGACGGTGGAACGAATTCCTGGGAAAAAGAGAATTGCGGTGCTTGGTGACTCCTTCATGGAGGGAGTCGGTGTGGAAGATACCGAGCTCTTTACGAGGCAGCTTGAAAAGCTTCTGGGACCCGACATCGAAGTTCTCAATTTTGGTCTTTCGTCGCTTGGTACCGTGCAGCAAGAAATCCTCTATGAGCATGTCGTTGCTGCATATAAGCCGGATATCGTGCTCGTCGCGTTTTATATGAATGATGTCAGTAATAATGATCCGGTGCTTGAGGCAGGTCCTGAGCGTGCCACTCGACTCAGGTATCGGAATGTAGATGGCTCACTTGTGTCGTATCAGTCATCGTCATCATCCACGTTCTTTCTACGAAGAATGCTTCGCACGCACAGCGCGCTTTTTAGGCTCGTCAAAATAAGTCATCGTGTGATCCGTTCCAGTTTTAACGCAGCAGTGTCTCCTGCTAGCGCGTCCGGTCTCTCTCTTTCTCTCAATCATTACTCCGCCCTCGGTGAGCCGAAGAACGAAGACTGGCGTCGAGGTTGGGAGGCGACCGAGAGCGCACTGCTTCGCCTGCAGTCACATCTTACGAGTGAGCAGCAGCTCGCACTGTTCATTGTCCCAGGCGTCATTGATGTCGCAGAGGATCCTGCCGCACTCTATAGGCAAGAATTTCACGCCGATCCACCTGCGGGATTTGATGTCGCGTACCCGCAGCGTCGCTTGCATTCTTTTGCAAAGAAGAACGGTATTGTGACTTTGGATGTGCTGACGGGATTCAAGGAGTACATCCAAAAAAACAGTTTGAAATATCCGTATTTTTCACGCACGTGTGACGGCCACTGGTCTGCACTCGGCCACAAAGTGGCTGCCGAAATACTGCAACCACAGCTCCAGCCTATTCTTGCGGAGTTTCGTTAAACCTTTTTCTTCCGTAGTACACGGTACGCAGCTCTGCTTCGGATGCGGATGACTGACATGAATGCCTCTTTAATCTCGTGGCTGCTCAAATTACTGATACCGCGGCGGCGGTTCACGAAGATTGTCGGTACTTCGCCAATTTTTTGGCTCTTAAGATGCAGCTGGTACGCAACCTCTGAGAGTACGACGTAGCCTTTTGCTTCGATGATGTTCATATCTAGCGTTTCAATCGCACTACGCGTGTAGCAGCGATATCCGTTCGTGTAGTCAGACATGGGAATGCCAAGTACCAGACGTGCGTAACGGTTTGCCCAGCGACTGAAAAACGTGCGCTTCCAGCCCCAATCGTAGATTTTGCTTGCAGGTAGGTATCTTGAGCCAAGAATCATGTCGTATCCTTCCGCTATTTTTGTGAAGAACGATGGAATTTCTTCTGGGTTATGGGAAAAGTCGGCATCCATTTCCATAAAGAGTGCGTAGTCACTCTTGAGTCCGAACCGGAAACCTTCTAACACTGCAGAACCGCGTCCGCCTTTGCCAGTACGTTTGATGACATGTAGTCGTTCGCCTGATGTTGGTTGCATAGATTTTACGATCTCCGCAGTGCCATCTGGAGAAGAGTCGTCGACGACAAGAACATGAATATTACTTTCCATTGCCAGCAACCTTTCGACCAAGCGGCCAATATTCTCGACTTCGTTGAATGTCGGAATGGTGATGAGAGTCTTTTGCATTGCCTAAAGCCTAGCGCTTCGTTCCCGATCCGCGCCAGCTGACTCCTTTATAAGGAGAGATATGAACATCCGTGAATTCTGAGTCCCTGAACCATCCTTCCACCTGTGAACGTGGAATAAAGAACGTTTGTGGGGCGTTGAGCTTATCGAAAACGTTCAAGACATTTCGGTCAAACGTCAGCTTTCGCCAGTTCTGGAAGTATTGGTAGTACGGTAGGAAGGTGAGCGGCAGCAGGTAGACGGTGTACACCGGAATGGAGACCAATGCCGTGAGAATGCGCGAGAGAAAGAGCACCACCGAACGAGGCAAGTAGTGAACCAGTATGTTTTTTGCCGGCTCCACAAGCCAGCGGTTTAAGGCGTTACCTTCTTTGCTGTACACCCAGATGATCACTTTGCCGCCGGACTTGGCATGCTTCGCGATATTACGGAACGATGCTGTCGGATCATCCGTATGGTGGAGAACGCCGATGGAGTACACGACATCAAACTGGCGTCCGAGTTCCATCTTTGCGATGTCGTTTTCGATGAGCGTCACGTTCTTGAGGTCTGCAGTATTTCGCGCGGCGCTTGCCAGAGCGTTCAGGTCGACACCCGTTGCTTCACTGCAATACGGAGCCACGAACTGTAAGTGTTGTCCGCCTCCGCATCCGCAGTCGAGAACACTCTTGCCACGAAACGTCTCAAACGTGTTTGGCCAAATCCATTCAGAAAAGAGCCATTTGTTATCGTCATAGAGCTTGTTCCACTGCCATGCCCATTGTTGCTGTTTC
>JAYTPR010000250.1:0-7388 GCA_043747095.1 Candidatus Peribacterales bacterium | reverse complement strand
GCAGCTGACTCGCCGGGTTCTGTGTTCCGACTCTACGAACAGTGGCTCGACTCCAAGCCAGGCATCAGCGAGACAGATGCCACAACACCGGAAATTCTTTTGAAGAGTGGTAGCGGCATCCCGGATAGGCTGCGCGGTGACCTGACCAATCTCATCGACCCTGCTGTGCAACAGTCGATGCTCAAGGAAATGTACGAGCTTTACCGAAACCGCAGAACGGATGACAATCTCACGTTTGCACAGGCAAAGGTAGACCAGCTTCAGCTCACAGGTAGCGTAGAAAAAAAGAGGCTTGAGCAGCAGTCGCGCGGGCTTGTCGAAAACTTCCGTAATGCTGATCCTCGTCTTCAGCTCGCCATGGGTGTGGTTGGCGCATATGCCGTATGGAAGATTCTGAAAGCCAAGAATCCAATTGGACGTTGGGCACTTGCTGGAGGCGTTGGTTACTTCGCGTATGACCGTTTCATCAATGGCAATGAAAATGCATTCAATGACATGGGTAAGGGTGTTCAGAAGTTTGCCCAGACAGGCGGCAACCTTCTCAAAAATCTTGCTCGCGAACTTGGCGTTCCAATTCCTAGAAACCAGCAGGACAAGCTTGAGCTCATGAGTCAGTTCATCACGGAAAATAGGTTGAATATTCCTGGTCACGAAGCCATGACAGGAATGTCTGCGCTCTCCGGAGTGAAACTTGGAACCATCGCCGCGGCCTTTACTCCTTCTATGGATGGGGAGCAGCTTGGTGGAAACCTCATCATTGATGATGGTCAGACGCAGCTTGCAAGTGCTGGCCGGGGGCTCCAGAGCCGCCAAGTCGATGTGTCAGGAAACCTGCTTCATAAGTCACTCATGCTCCAGATGGGCGGCATGGGACTTTCTGGACGTGAGAAAACAGCAACGATCAATTACCTCCAGAGCAATAACGCATCCGTAAGCAAAGCGCTGACACATGCCATGTACATGCTTGCGATGGATGAAACACCAAACGTGAAGCGCGCACAGGAAATCGAAAATGCGCTTATCGACTACGGTTCGTATGACAATCTTCCTGCAAACCTAAAGCGCCAATATATGGAGATTGCATTCCAAGGAAAATTACTCGCCGAAGGCCGCTATAAAGATAGGAGCCTTGTCGATGTCATCGCAGATTTGCAGGTGAAGCGTAAGAATAAGGTAGAGAAGAAAGACGATCCGGCGGTTGAAATTCCTGACGTAAAAACGCCGGCACGCGCCGATGAATTTGCGCTCATGGAGAATACGTCCAACTTTCCGATCACAACGACGGTTCCAAATGACGTACTGCGCGATAACGGACTTGCCGACAAGGACGCATCTGAATTCCTCCGAAACTGTGAAGCCTCCGGCCTTCTCACTGCAGATGCCGCACTTGAAATTGCACGCAGGTTCGACAAAATTCGTCGCGAAACTCCGAAGCTCACCGAAGCGCTTCAGACAATCGAGAAGCTGAAGTATGCAATCTTGGTACAGAGCACGAAGCAGGAAACCCCTCTCTCGAAAGACGACATCATTCTTCTCGTGGGCCCAGACGACCTCGATGCGACAGCGATTTTGAATCGCGTCACCGGACTCATTAGTAGATTTGCAATTTCTCTCCCTGGTCGCGGATTTGGAAGTGTCGCATCTCTTGGCGATGTTCGCTCGCTCATCACAGAGCCATGGTTCGGCTCTGGCCCCGTGCAGAGTCAGGGCGAAGGCTTCAAGCGCCTCACTGACCGCATGAATGTGTACGACAAAAAAGTCGCTGACATGAAGGATACTGGCGCTGTGTCGAAGCAAATGGCCGATGCCCTTCCTGCCAGAATGGCTGGAGCGTTTGGCGGTAAAGAGAAATTACAGGAATACCTCAGGACGAATTTGATTCCAGGCAGTAACTACATGACGCGTGTGAATCATGCAGAGCAACACATGAGCCAACGAATGGCCAATGCGCTTTCTCGCACCATGCGTCTGACGCACGAGCGTGACGGATTCGGTCGCTTCGATGAACTTGGCGTCACACCGATCGAACAGAAAAATCTTGCGAGCGAATTTGATCTCTTGTTTGTCGATGTCATGGGTGACCCACTCAAGGGAGTCTCCAGCATGTGGCAGCGCACAGAGGACATCGATGTTTTCCGCAGGTTTGATCTTTCTGGAGTACAAGCGGCTGATTTCAAGAACGAATCACAGCGTGAAGAACTCCTTGGATACGCACGCGACATGGCGATTTTGTATGTGGTGCAGCGCTCGTCCGGTCAGGACGGACTTGATACTCGACCAGAATTTGCACGACGCACACGCGTGATGTACGACAAGGTGGTCGCGATAATCGAGGAGAAAAAGAATGCCGAATTCGAAGCGATCAAAAAGGAGATTGCTGACGCCAAAGCTGCAAATCCAAATCACATCGTCGACTTCGAGGAGATCAAGGGAAGACTCGAAAGACTCGACATCGTTCTCGCGAATACGCTCGGAGTACAGGCGCATGAACTCCGTGTCATTTTGGAAAAGATTTACGAAGAAGGATTCACTGATGATGAAATTACGCTCGAAACACTCAAGGCGTATTCGAAAAATTTCATTGCGACACTGCCTCCAAATGCGAATCCTCCAGTCACTCCAAGCCCAGCAAATGCACCGGTTGGCGGTGCCAATCCTCCTGTCGGACCAAGTCCGGCCAATCCTCCGGTAAGCCCAAGCCCAGCAAATGCGCCAGTAACACCAAGTCCGGCAAACGCTCCGATTGGGCCAAGTGCTGCCAATCCCCCGCTATCTCCAAGTCCGGCCAATGCGCCAATAGGACCAAGTCCAGCAAACGCACCAATACTTCCAAATACCATCAATACTCCTGCCGGCCTCCAGGCTCTTCAAGACGCGATCGATGCGCTAGGGCTACGCGGATTCTTCGATGTCCAAGTGAATCCATCAGGACGCGGCATCGATTATGCATTGCTGCCGTTCAATAATTCTCCTGAAGCAAAGGACATCGCAACATCGTCAGTAGCTGACGTTGAACTGCTCGGTAGCGACGCGCAAACGATCGTACAAATCCTGCATCAGAAAATGCAGGAGTGGCACACCAATCTTTCCGATACGCGCCGCCAGGAATTTGTTGGCTCTGGAAATGTGATTCAGATGGACGGACTACGATATACGCCGGATGTGACAGCTCCACCGTCCGCACCAGGACCAGTCCCCGAAAGTATTGATCCGATCTCAAACCCTCCGGAAAGCCCAGGCCGCGTGCCAGCAAATTTGTAATACGAAAAAACCCCGGATAGCTCTTTCAAAGAATCCGGGGTTTTGTGTGTCAGTATTCGCTACTGACGTGCGCTCCATTTCCCGACATCCGGGATAGGAGATTAGTCACTGCTCGTCACATTGAGGAGCGGATCGCGGTTGATCAGAATCGGCTGTTGCCGCACTTCACCACGGTCGGGAAGACCAAGGGTGTCATGCAGCGCTTGTCGAATCTGACGGGCGACTGTGATGCTCCGTTGCATCGTCCAGACATTACTGTCGAAGACGACGCGCACGGCGCTTGTTTGGCCCTGAGCATTCAGTGCGTTGCCGCTAGCGTCCACGCCCTCAAAGAGAATGAGGGCGCTTTCGAAGCGACTGCTGGTACTGTCCAGCGTGAAACGCACGAACTTCAGATCCGTCACGGTACGACCCGCATTGGTTCTGTTGATCTCCTCCTCTGCTGCAGAGATCAAGATCTTCTGATCCGCTTCTTTGAAGAATGTTGCGGGCACTTGGATGTGGAACGGAGGAACCTGGCTACTCACCAGGAAGTCTCCCTTTCCATTCTCCTTGTACCAGTGCATGTCTTCGATGAGATCACCGATCGAATCGACTGCCCGAGGGATGGGCACCGGTGCGACGGTAACTCCGGAAGACGGAGCAGGAGTCTGGGTTGCAGGAGGCGCTCCTGCGGGCGGGTTTGCCACTGGCGGATTCGCTGTGGGCGGATTCCCTGTTGGGGGATTTGCTGCGGGCGGGTTTGCTTCATTCTGCTGTTGCGTCTTGGAACCTGTCCAAGCCACATAGCCGAAGTAGCAAATGCTACCGATAACGCCGAGGGCGATGACGGTAGCGACGATCTTCTTGGTTCGGGACATCTTCTGACTCGCTTTCTTTTCTAGGATCGAGAAATGGGGTGTACGCGTGTACGGGCGGTGGGTGAAAGAGCTATTGTGGATATTAAAATAATATTGATATTTTGTCAATAGTTTGATAAAATGGGTACAGCCAAGTTTTTGCGCTTATGTAAGCCAAGGCCTTGGCCTTGATCATTGTCAGCAGCGCATTCGCACATACCCCCTTCACCACAGGAGTTTTCACATGTCCCAAACGACTACGCCCCATCCTCCCGTCCACACCAAGCTGCCTGCCGTGTACATCATGGCATTCCCGCCGTTCGTCGTCTGCTGGCCGCTCATCGCCGCCGGGTTCATCCTGGCGATGATGCTCGGCATCGGCATTCTCAGCGAACAGGTCGCGTCCATCATGTGGCTCACGACCCTAGTCTTCGTGCTCATTTCGATGGGCTTCGATTTCAATCGAGAGGCAAGCGTCTACATCGTGCTTGCAACCATCATTGTTTTTCTACTCGGTGTCATCGCCACGGTCTGGCTCGAGATCCCGGTGTTTCATGACATTCTTGAATTCATCGGCCTCGTGCATTTCCGTATCAGCGCTGACTCCATGCTTATGTGCAGCCTCGTTCTGAGTGTCTGCTACATAGCCATGATCATCCACACGTATCTTTTCAACCGTTGGAAAGTACGTCCCGGACTCATGGAACGAATTCAATGGTGGAAAGCAGTCGAAGAAATTCCAGTCGACAACCGCCATCCGTTGAAAGCGGTATTCCTAGACCATCTCGATAGATTCATACTCTTCAACGGCGGCCACCTTCAAATCAAGGTGGACGGCGAAGGAGAGCGACTCATCGGACTGGTCTGGGGAGACATTATGGAATTGGAACGTCGTCTCGACGAATACGAGACAACACCGATTTCGATCAACCATCACACCTCATGAAGGAGTCACGTGCACGCGTTGCTGAACGCCGGGCAGAGAGAAATCTCTGTCCGGCTTTGGTATGTCCTTATTTCAGCTCAAGCTTCTTGTACGTACCCGGAGTCCACGCGCCGGATTCAAACGTATCAAGCTGTACACCGATCCAATTCTGACCCTTGAGTTCAACCGGAATCTGGAACGTGGCTTTGCCATTCACAATCTGAAGTGCAAGGCGCACTGGCTCCTCTCCCGGCTTACCAACCCAAGCCTGAGCAGCCTTCACAGACGGACGAAGGGTAAAGACAAAATTGTCGGCTGCAACCTCCACTCTTCCTCCCCCAAGCTCAGCAGTTCCCTTTGGCGTCGCAGCAACAGTAGGTGCATTCGCAGGTCCCACTGGCGGATTAGCGGTATTTGGCACAGGGGTAGTCGGCGTGTTTGCCGGCGTATCAGCAGGCTGTGCTACCTCAGTCTTTGCTGCATTGTCAGGGCCTCCAGAGTTTCTGCTGTAGAGCATTCCTCCTGCGGCGGTCACTGCAAGGACGCCAGCAAGAACTGCATTGCGATAGCGACTGCGTAGTCCATCAGACATCAGCGTCACTGTCTTCTGTACCGTGGATGCATCGTGCTCAATCGTAAATTCAGGCGGACGATTCACATGTGCACGAAGTTCGTTATTCATTGCATCGATGAGCTCTTGGAGCTGAACATACAGTTGCTGAGCCTGCATGAAATCGAGTGTGGTTTGATTCTCCCTCATGCTAGTTGCGCGAGCAGAGAGGTCTCGTGCCATGTCGATAATATTTGCATTTGCCAACTGCATCTCGGGAGCCTGCCAAAAACTCGAGTTCACGACGGGCTGAAGATTAGCAGTCAAAGACGTCATGAGTGTCTGATACTGACCAATGAATGCATCATCGAGAATGATGTGATCAGCAGCTGCACGCTGCACGGTGGTCATTGCGCTAGCGGCTCTGCGAGACTCGACGGCCTGGCGAATAGCATCCATGCGACTGACAAAAGTCCGTACTGATTCACAAAATGCGCTGATGGACTCATGACCTCCGGGGAAATCACCTGTCGACGTGATGAGCGTCTCAGCTGCACTGCTGAGCTGCCTCACTTCGCGTCGAAGAGGCGCCACTTCACGAATTCCACTTTGATCACATACATCATTGAGGCTTCCGATCTGGCTCAGAAGCATGTCACGCGTGTTCTGATAACGACGTCGTCCTGACACTCTTCCCGTACGAGAGTCTTCCTGGTTGAACCATGCATCATTCTGAGCATTGGCCGGGCGCGAGTGTTCAGCTGATAGATCCTCAAGCGCTGAAACAGTAGACAGAAGTTGAGCGCCCCCTCTTTCTGCAATATCAATAAATTGTTTCTCTTCAGTATCCTCTGGAGTGTCCGGTCGGTTCGGCGCTCGGTTAATCTCCTGCAAAGACCCAGCCATGTCATCGATAAAATCGTGAAAATTCTCGGTGTTTGTGTTAAGTGGTCGTACCGTAGATCTTGCCTCGGTACGAAGTCTTTGAAATTCACGGTTCTGATACAAGCGCTCGAGCATACCTACTTTCTGAGGCGTGTCCGCTGCTTCTTGGTCAAGAACATCGTCTTCGTGGTCGTGTGATTGTGAGCCAGTTGACATATAAATATTATACCATATTTAACACTATAAAAAAAGGCCGAGGAGGTGAGTCCTCGGCCAGTCGCCAATTCGGGCATCTGTGGCTGCAGAATGAAATTCGTCCGTGAAAGTATTCAGGAAGGCTTACAGGGGCCGACCTGAAAAGATCTCGAACGGAAGAGGTTTTTGGCCCGGAAACACGATGTTATCCGGATCCCAGTACACATTGATCGTCTTAGCGGCATCAACATCCACCACTCCCTGAATCACACCAAAGTTGGTGCCATCGGTGTAGCTGATGCGCCAGCCGGCAGGAAGGCTTGCGCCTGCCTTGGGCTGAATCTGCGTCCTGCTGACCCATTCGACGAAGTCGGAGGGTCGGCCAATTGGCAGAGTGACACCAGGAGCCGCAGTTGATGCGGTTCCTGATGACTGGCTGTTGATCTTGTCAGCGATACTCTTGGACACGAAGTCCATGCCTTCTGCGATTGTCTTGGTCACGACAGACACATACTGCATCTCGCTGACAGCAAGGACAAGCAGGATGAGTGCAGCCGTGAACCAGTTGTAGAAGGTACCGAAGTGCTTATCGTCGGGAGTCGACTTACGAGCCGATTTTCCGAGGAAGAACACCACGATGATGCCAGCCAAGACCAGCATCCCTTTGACGAAACCTTGAGTCACCATTTGAAATCTCCTCACACTGAAATAGGAACGGACGTGTTTTTCTTCT
>JAYTPR010000249.1:0-2013 GCA_043747095.1 Candidatus Peribacterales bacterium | reverse complement strand
CGCAAACAGTAGCCAGTGCTTTGCGTAGTGCGGAAGTCATAGAGTAGGATTCACAATTATACACCGCCTTTCATGGAAGCACTGCAACTCACCTACGGCGACGTCCTCACACTCCTCTCGATCATCGCAGTGGCGATGCTCATCATTCTTTTGTATCACCTCATCTTTGCATCAGTCTCTCTGAAGCGCATTGCAGACCGTATGGATGAGCTTAGTAAAGACGTGGAGGCCATCATTTTGAAGCCAATTGGAGCCATCGATTACGTTCTTGATTGGTTTTTGTCCGTTGTCGACAGCATGCGTGAAGACAAGAAGCACAGTAAGAAAGGAAAGCATCACGATACGCTCGATCTGTAATCGGGATGTTGGTTCGTCCGTTTTTTGATAGTATCCGATTACTTTCATCATGATCGATCGTACGCAATTCATCGGCAAAGACGTGAAGGACGTCCCGATGTCGCTGCAACGTATCGCAGGCACCAAAAAAACGAATGTCCGCCACTGGATTGGCCCAAAAGATGCAGCTGCTGTGAGCGCTGACGAACAAAAGGCATATCTCGCAGCACACCGCATCATGATGCGCCTTAGTATCGAAGCTCCGCTCAAACATAAGTCAGGGCATCCGGGTGGTCCGCTTTCTGCATTTACGTTTACGTACGAAGTGCACCGCAGGCGTGATCCACTGAAAGACGAGCCGTATCGCTACAGCCCAGGGCACCTTTCTCTCTTGGCCTTCAACATGCAGTGGCTTTTCGGTCGTGATAATGGTGACGAGCGCCTCGCTTCACCGCAGGCAATCATGGATACGTTTCGCACTGTGTCTGGCCTTCCTGGGCACGTTGAAGCGGGTATTGGCGACATTCCATTTGGTACTGGCCCACTCGGAAAAGGGGTGAGTAATGGCCTTGGTGTCGCGCTTGGAAAGAAATTTTTGAAAAAAGACGGACTCGTGGACGTACTCCTCGCCGATGGCGACAGTCAGGAGGGTCAGGTGCTTGAGGCATTTCGTCTCGCGTCGACATTGAAGCTGGATAACCTTGTGGTGCACGGTGACTGGAATGACATCCAGCTCTCCGGCATTCCATCCAAGACCATGGCGACGGATTTCGCTGCGATGGCCGAAGCGATGGGCTGGTCAGTGATTGAGGTACAGAACGGAAATAGTATCGCAGAGGTAAAAGCAGCATTGGATTTTGCAGATACCCTCAAAGGAAAAGGATGTCCGATTTTCATCTGTTACTACACGACGATGGGTGATGGTGTTTCGCTCATGGAAGAGGGGTCGAACACCGGAAAGAAAAACTACCATGGTGCACCACTCTCAGCTGATGAAGCGAAAACCGCACTCGATGCGCTCAAGATTCCGTCGCTCGATGAACTCACCAAAGAATTCAAACCGTTTCGCGAGAAGCACCGTGAGGCGTACGAGAAAGCGAGGTCAAAACGAACAAGTGCAAAGCTCAAGTTTCCGCTACCAGACGGCTACAAGCGTGCTGTGACTGCAGCACCAGGGGCCGCTCGAAAGGACTTTGGTGCTGTGCACTTAAAAGCGCTCATGGCAGGTGATCCACGTATCGTTGTGTTGCATGCTGACCTCGCAGACTCGGGAGGATTTGGTGTCGTCGAGAAAGCATTTCCAGATCGCGTGATCAACGTCGGTGTCGCTGAGGCGAATATGTATATGATGGCTGCTGGCATGCGTCAGGCAGGACTCCTTCCAGTGACATATACGTTTGCTGCGTTCGGTACGAATGAAGCGAGGGCGAACGCGAGACTTGTCGATGTGAACTCGGGCCATATTCCGATCGGAGTTTTGCATGACTGCACGCACTCTGGCTTGAGTGTTGGTGAAGATGGAGAAACACATCAGGAACGTAACTACGTAAACCTCCCATTCGACCACACACGTGTGTGGGTAACCGGTGATAGTAACCAAGCAGGTGCCATGGCTGAGCGAGCGATGCAGATCATCGCTGAAGGAACCGAGAGCGTGTACGTGTTCTCCGGTCGCTC
>JAYTPR010000248.1:0-1789 GCA_043747095.1 Candidatus Peribacterales bacterium | reverse complement strand
GTAGGCCGGCTGCGATGAAAACTGAAACTGCGATCCTACACATTTCCGTTCCCCTTTGATTTTTCGATTTATTTTGAAACAAAACTAAGCCAACGAACACTATACCATTCTTTCAGTGCAAAATCAATGAGCGCGTTTGTACCCCCTCACACCCCTCGCCACACGTGTGCATAACCTGTCAATGCTCCCTGCACACCATGGGACAATGAATCGGTATGGCACGAGGCCAACTCTCCAACGAAGATCGTCTCAAAATCAAGGTCACGCGACTTGAAAACATCAACCGTGGGTACAAAGAAAAGATCACCCTTTTGGAACGAGAGATTGTCTTGCTGAAGGAAGAGGACAAGAGAAAGGACACGGTCATTCAAACGCTTCTGCTCCGTCTTGAAGAACTGGAAAAGATTATCTTCGGCAAAGGAAAGAAACAAGAAAAGGAACGTGACCAGGACGAACCGGATGAGCCTTCGGGGAAGAATCCAAAAGCCCCCCGAGACGCTTCTTCATACCACCGCCCGATCCCGAAGAAAGAAGACATCGCGCGAGAAGAGTATCACGCACTGTCGACACCTCTTTGTTCGTGTGGCGCTCCGCACGCGAAGCAACGCACGCGCGCATTCTACGCCGAGGACATTATTCTCCCCACCACAGACACACCGCTCACCGAAGCGGTCAAACATACCGCGGAACAGGGATACTGCCCAAGGTGTCGAAGGTGGACAACCGCGCTCCCTCTCCCGTCGACTCCCGTGATACTCGGTGAAAGAGTCCGCGCGTTCATCGCCCACGCATCAGTAATCCTTCGCATTTCGCATGAACAGATCCAGAAACTCCTCTACGACCTGTATCACTTTAATGTTTCTTCCGGTGAGATCACCACTATCCTTGAAAAAGAAGCCACGCTTCTTGCGCCGGAGCATGAGCGCTTGAAAGAACGCATCAGGGAACAAAAAGCCGCACACTATGACGAAACATCGTACCGCGTGCAGTCCGCGAAAGAAGCCCGCTATGCATGGGTTATGACGGGAACCGAAAACCATGACACCGTGTTTGCAGTCGGCAAGAGTCGTGGCAAGGGAGAAGCAGAGAAGCTCAAGGGAGATGCGGATCATACCGGCATCACCGACGGCTACGCCGCCTACACCAATCTTTTCACCGAACATCAGCTCTGTTGGTCGCATCCCGATCGGAAGATCCGCGACCTCGGTGCTTCACTATCTCTCGATGAAAACACAAAAGAACACTGTCAAGAAGTCCATCACCAATTTTCAACACTCTACAAAAGTCTGCGTGACGTTCTCGCGTTGCCGTTTGATCTTGAAGAGAGGAAGAAAAAATATCAACCGCTGTCGCGCGCCTTTGACGCGGTTGTGGTCGCGCACGAACGTGATCCGAAAAAGCTTGCGACTATCAAGACATCTCTTCGCGAACAAAAGTCCTGTTACTTCGTGTGCGTGTTCCGTGAAGGGATCCCTGCCGACAACAACAAAGCCGAACGCTCTATCCGCCATCTGGTACTCAAAAGAAAGATATCTCTTGGTTGCAAGACAGACAAAGGAGCACGGGCGCTCTCCGTTCTTGCCTCGGTCATG
Source organism: Candidatus Peribacterales bacterium (assembly GCA_043747095.1). Lineage (GTDB taxonomy): Bacteria > Patescibacteriota > Gracilibacteria > Peribacterales > Peribacteraceae > JAGORY01. Next base: position 197 of record JAYTPR010000248.1, on the reverse strand, counting down.
CTGTCCCTGTGGTGGAGAAAACCCACTCATTTCTTTGATGAATATCTGGCGTTACGACAGCCAAAAACCTTTGTTTTGCGAGGGGTGTGAGGGGGTACTTTTGTGTCGGTTGCTTTTTAGAAAAAAACGTGATATAAAGTAGTAATTCGGTTCTTTTATATACATTCACCACAGCAGAAAGTCCTGAAGACTAGCAT
>JAYTPR010000247.1:0-1694 GCA_043747095.1 Candidatus Peribacterales bacterium | reverse complement strand
TGAGGATAACGATGCCTGCGATAACGACGTTACCTCGCATACGGTGCAGTGTAGCAAAGACTGCGGTGCACTTCGATGCATTACTTCGCAGTCATGTGTTGAACGCGCACAGTTTTTTTGAGTTGTGCGTGATAGATGCAGGAAGCGCGTTCGTGTGTATGGAGGGTTTTGCAGTGAGAGGGGATCATCGGTCCTTTCACGGCCAGCCTGTCTCTGCCTGGCGTCGCAACGACCACAGTCGGCGTTACGATGACGTCAGTTTTGATCTCCGCGACTTTAATCACTTTCCTCTCTGCTGTGCGCTGATCTTTGCGCATCTTCATGACAACGCGCTCCGTCTTGGACGGTACGACTGGAGTCAGAAGGAAAGCGCGACGTAGGAGGTCACGGTCAATGGCGAGACCCGGCTGCATCGGAATGCGGGACTTGTTCTTGCTCGCGAGACCGTCCGCGTTCACGGACGAACCGACCGAGAGTGCGATGGCCAGACACAGTGTTGGAACCGTGAGGTACGCAGGGATGCGGAGGAGTCTCATAGAAAGAGTGGTAAAAGAAAGGTTGATATTATAAAACTAAATACTAAAAAAGCAAGTATCAATTCAATGGCTACTATTAGCCAAGAACTACTTTTGTGTCCGCAACGACAACTCCTGTATTGCCTACAAGGACAGGGTTCAAGTCTATTTCTACGATACGAGGACAGTCCGAGAGCATGCGTGAGACTTTTCGAATGACGTCAGCGAGTGCATCGATATCGAGCGCACCTTTACCGCGCATGCCGGAGAGTAGTTTCCATGACTTCAAATTGGTGAGCATGTCGTACGATTCTTTTTCTCCAACCGGCGCTAAGCGGAAGCACGTGTCTTTAAAAAGTTCTGTATAAATTCCTCCGAGTCCGGCCATAACGATTGGTCCAAACGAAGGATCGCTTAAACCCCCGACGATGAACTCATTTCCGATCGGTAGAAATTGTTGCAGCAGCACCCCGCGGATCGCAGCACCTGGAACATTTTTCGTGCATGCTTTCACAATGTCGTCATACGCCTTTTTCACATCGTCTGCTGTTTTTAAATTCGTACGGATGCCACCGACGTCCGTCTTATGGAGAATATCCGGAGAACTTACTTTTGCAATAACGGGATACCCTATTTTTTCGGCTAATTGCTGCGCTTCTTTCGCACTCGTTGCAACGGCCTGCTCTGGAATTGGAAGATCGTAGAGAGCAAAAAGTTCCGCTGCGATTTCTTCTGATACGAGTCCGGTTCGACCTTTGAGAAGTTGGCGAGCTGCGGATGCACGATTATCTCCGGTCGCATCATCGTCTTCTTCTTTTCCATCATCAGTTTTGAGGAGTAACGAGAGTCCTTTTACCGCTTCCTCCGGAGTCTCAAAACTTGTGATGCCGTTTTGTCGAAGAATCGAACGTGCTTCCTGTACTTGGTCTCCGCCCATGAAGCTTGTGGTGATGGGGAGCATCGATCGAGTTTTCTTTGCAGCGACAATGGCACGCGCAACTTCCGTGCATGGCGTCATGACTTGTGGCGTGAGGAGTACGGCAATGCCATCGACTTCAGGATCATCAGCAACTGCGGTGAGCGCTGCTTTGTATCTGTCACCGAGTGCATCACCAAGAACGTCGACTGGGTTTGCAGCACTTGCAGCTGGTGGCAAAGCAGCTTTCAGGGTTGCGACGG
>JAYTPR010000246.1:0-14845 GCA_043747095.1 Candidatus Peribacterales bacterium | reverse complement strand
TCCCCCAAGAAAGAAAGCGAGAAGCGACAAAGAGGATCGTCACTGGACTTGGCTTCTTTTCTAAAAAAAGTGGCAATCGATTTCTTAAGCATCAGTAATCTACATTCGTAAAGAGACCCCACGCTTGCGCGCAGGGTCTCGGTGGTTGTCATGTCTTTCAGCATGACGGGTATGGTTTCACTTCACATCAGTTCTTCGGAGGGACGCCCATTGCAGAGCGACGCTGCTGAGGTTCACCGGTGACAACACGCTTCTTCTGTCCGGCCGTATCGCCGTTGGATTCAGCATGTTCCGTCTGGTAGGGGGACTGGATATTGAAGTCCAGACCCTTGTGGCCGGTCGCTACGATCTTGAGGATCGTTGCGACACAGTCATGTACCACCAGCTTCTGGTGATTCTGCAGCAGCATGATGGGGTTACTTGCCAGAATGTTGCCAAACCGCCATGTGAGCGCAGCAACAGGAGTCTGCCACTCGATGATCTCCACCGCACCGATGTGCAGCAGAACTTCGAGCGTACCCGGGAACAGTTTGCTCGCAGCTTTGTTGTCACGGACGTGACGGACAAGTTCTGCGAACGCGACGTAGTGTTCCTCATGCAGATGTTGCAGGAGGTTCATCACGCCATCGACCAGATGTGGCGTAGCCGTGATCTGATTTCTCAGCGTCACAGTTTCTGCAATTGGCTTGTCATCGTCCTTGAAGGGGCGATGCAGGACCATGTGCAGGCCCTTGCCTTCCACACATGCCTCGATGAGCTCCCTGTAGGAGTCGTGAACACAGTAGCCACGATCTTCATCCACGAATCCGAGTGCCACCAGATTGTGCAGAGTAGTCGGATCAGTGAAGATCTGATGCTTCCGCTTCCTGGCCTTGCGCACGAGTTCGATGAACGAGAGCGGGGCCACGTTCCAGAGGTGTAGCAAGTTCTGCCACAGACACTCAACAGCACGACGGTTGACCGGTTTCCCAGTCTTTCGCAATTTCGACGACATGGTCGTCCTTTCCGCCCTTACGGGCTTTGTGAAGTGAAAGAGCATAGTACCGGTTTTCTAACCGGCATACACCCTCTCGGGGGAAGTATGCTGGGTTCAAAACCAGCCAACAGATCATACAATTTTTGACGAATAAGTCAACTATTCTTGTCATCATCGTACGACAGCATTCTCAAGATTTTTACAATCCAAGTTTCTTTTTGATACGCTGAGAAAGTCGTACAAATTTTTTGATCAATACGTAACGAAGCGGCAAGGTTCCGGTGTGCTTGAAAGCCTGCACTTGGCGAGCGAATGCAGCACCTTTTTCTTTCGCTGCAGAGAGTGATGCTGGCCTCTTATCCACGACAAGACCGAAGACTCCTCGTCCTTTTGTGCATGCGCCTTCAAAGTGCGTGCCGAGGACGGAACCTCCAAAGTACTGAATAGCGATAGGTACATGACTCACGGTTTTTCGGACAAACGGCCATGCGGCTTTTGGCATGCCTGCGGTAAAGATCAGGAAGAACGGCTTACCGCTAAATGTTCCAAGCGAACGAGATGGGTCGAGCGCAAAGGCGCCCATACGATCGATGAGATTTTTTAGGTGTGCAGGAACGCCAAAATTCCACACGGGTGTTGCGATCACAACACCGTGAGATTCCTCGATGAATGACTGGACGTGCGTGAGTCCGTCGATGGGGCACGAGGGGCCATAGCAATCCAGATTGAAGTGGCCGATTGAAATTTCTTTGAGGCGTACTTTGTTCACGATCATATGAGGGAACACTTCTTTCATTCCTTCGATCATCGTATCAGCCAGCATGTTGCTGTTACTTGGCTCGTTTGTTCCCGCCACGATGACAGTGATAGTGAGCGGTCTCGTTGGGTCAATTATTTTCATACGGACATCCTACCATGAGGAGTATTCGGCAATTTTCTGACAAGTTTTCTGGGCCTCAAAAACAAATTGATCTAGCGCAATTGAGTCATGGTGTTGCGGCACTATTTTGCCTGAAATCACGAGGTTACTTTTTTGTCTTCTGTGAGACAAAAACTCCCATCCGACGGTCATACCAATTTCGACCCTGTGAGAATTTGTGCAATTCATCCGGACGAGTAAAATTCGGAGATGTTGTGGCTGGTTACGTGAAGTGACCACTACATCTTGTGTTCCCCCCTCTCGTATGAACCCGAATCAATCTTCCGTTTCTGACGCCCGTGAGATCCCTCTGGCCGCTAGTTCAGATACCCTCAAGAGCGCCAAGAAAAAGGCGGTCAAAGAAGTCGCTGATAAGCGCACCGGCCGAGGTCTTATGATCTCTCGTTTATTTACCAATCCAGGCTCCGATCCATTGGAGCAGGTGAAGTATGCATTTCGTACCAGTCGCATCGTAAATACGAACGGTTCTGTCGTCTTTGAGATGAAAGATGCTGAGGTTCCTGCGGCGTGGAGTCAGGTAGCAACGGACATTGTTGTCAGTAAATACTTCCGCAAGGCAGGAGTTCCGCAGTATGACGAGAAGGGAAACCTCATGAAGGATGAAAATGGCGCAACGATCACGGGCCCTGAAAGGTCTGTGAAGCAGGTTGTGCGCCGCCTTGCCGGTTGCTGGAGGCAGTGGGGTGAGGACTACGGTTACTTTGCAACCAAGCAGGACGCTCAGACATTTGAGGATGAGCTCAAGTACATGCTCGTGCACCAGATGGCAGCTCCAAACTCGCCACAGTGGTTTAACACCGGTATCAACTACGCCTACGACATCACGGGTCCGGCTCAGGGTCACTACTATTGTGATCCAACGACCGGTGAAGTGAAGAAGAGTGAGGACGCTTACACGCACCCACAGCCACACGCATGTTTTATCCAGAGCGTTGCCGATGACATGGTGAATGAAGGCGGCATCATGGATCTTTGGATTCGTGAGGCGCGTCTCTTTAAGTATGGTTCTGGAACAGGTACGAACTTCAGTAACCTTCGTGGAGATGGTGAGCCACTCTCGCAGGGTGGTAAGAGCTCAGGACTCATGAGCTTCCTCAAGATCGGTGACCGTGCTGCAGGAGCCATCAAGTCCGGTGGTACGACTCGTCGCGCCGCCAAAATGGTGTGTCTGAACTTGGACCATCCGGATATCGAAGAGTTCATCAACTGGAAGGTGAATGAAGAGAAGAAAGTCGCAGCTCTCGCGAAGGCCGGTTACGACACAGACTTCAATGGTGAAGCATACGGAACAGTATCCGGTCAGAACTCCAATAACTCTGTTCGTATCCCACACGAGTTCTTCAAGGCGCTTGAGTCTGATAGCGACTGGAACCTCTATTGGAGGACTGAGCTCAAGAAAGCTGCTGCCGAAAACCGCGCACCGAAGCCAAAAAAGACGATGAAGGCTCGTGCGCTCTGGGATCAGGTGGCCTACGCCGCATGGAGCTGTGCTGACCCAGGTGTGCAGTACGACACGACCATCAATGACTGGCACACGTGTCCGTCTGATGGCCGCATCAATGCTTCTAACCCATGCAGTGAGTACATGTTCCTTGATAACACGGCGTGCAACCTTGCGTCCTGCAACCTCCTTCACTTCACGACGGAGGACGACAAAGGAATGAAGAGCTTTGACATCGCAAGCTTCCGTCACGCTGTTCGTCTCTGGACCATCGTGCTCGAGGTATCTGTGCTCATGGCACAGTTTCCTAGCAAAGAGATCGCCGAACTTAGCTACCGTTTCCGCACGCTCGGTCTTGGTTACGCCAACCTTGGCGCCATGCTCATGCAGATGGGTATTCCGTACGACTCCGAACTCGGCCGCGCCTACGCTGCCGCTATCACCGCTATTCTTACCGGAGATTCGTACTCCACATCTGCCGAAATGGCAGAGGCTCTTGGTACATTCCCAGGCTACGACAAAAACCGCGAGTCGATGCTGCGTGTTATGCGAAATCACCGTCGCGCTGCGTATCAGGCATCTGATTCTGAGTATGAAGATCTTGCAATAAAGCCAGTTGCTATCGACCAAGAGCTCTGCCCTCCAGATCTTTTGCAGGCTGCAAAAGATGCATGGGACCGAGCCATCGAACTCGGTGAAGAGCATGGCTACCGCAATGCACAGACCACGGTTATTGCTCCAACGGGAACGATTGGACTCCTCATGGATTGTGACACCACAGGTATCGAGCCTGACTTCGCACTCGTGAAGTTTAAGAAGCTTGCTGGAGGCGGATACATGAAGATCGCGAACCAATCCATTCGCCCTGCCCTCAAGGCTCTCAGGTACACAGATGACGAGATGGCCGACATCATGAAGTACGTCATCGGAACACTTTCCTTAGAAGGCGCACCGCATATCAATCGTGCATCCCTCAAGCAAAAAGGTTTCACAGATGAGGACATCGCAAAAGTAGAGACGAACCTGCCACAGGTTTTCGATATTCGCTTCGCTTTCAATAAGTGGGTACTTGGTGATGAGGCCATGAAGCGCCTTGGTTTCAGTAAGGAGCAGACTGATGATCTGAACTTCGATGTCCTGAAGGCCCTTGGCTTTTCCGAGGCTCAGATTGATGAGGCAAATACTGCTATCTGTGGACACATGACGATCGAAGGTGCTCCGAAGCTCAAGCCTGAACATCTTCCAGTCTTCGACTGCGCCAACAAATGCGGCAAGATCGGCAGGCGTTTCATCACAGCAGAAGGCCACATTCGTATGATGGCCGCTGCTCAGCCATTCCTCTCCGGAGCTATTTCCAAGACCGTGAACCTCCCAAATGAGGCAACAGTAGAAGACTTCAAGTCCGCGTACCACTTGTCCTGGAAACTTGGCGTCAAAGCTAACGCGCTCTACCGCGATGGCTCCAAAATGAGCCAGGCGCTCAGCAACAAGTCTGACGATAAAAAAGAAGAGAAAGTCGAAACACAGATCATCGAGAAGATCGTCATCAAGGAAGTGCCACGTCGCCGTAAACTTCCGGATGAGCGTCTCAGCATCACTCACAAGCTCTCCGTTGCCGGTCATGAGGCATACCTCCACGTTGGTATGTATGAGGACGGTAACCCAGGTGAGATCTTCATCAAGATGAGCAAAGAGGGTTCCACGCTTTCCGGTGTCATGGATACACTCGCTCTCTCGCTCTCCATGAACTTGCAGTACGGAGTTCCACTTGAGGTTTTGTGTGACAAGCTTGTTCACACTCGCTTTGAGCCAATGGGTATGACGACGAACCGTGAGATCCCGATGGTGAAGTCTCTCATGGACTACCTTGGTCGCTGGCTTGCTCTCAAGTTCCTCACAAAGGACAAGGCTAAGCGTTTCCATAATGCTGATCTTGTAGACCGCGCATACGCCGAGGGTACAAAGAGCAAGGATGCGTTTGCTATGAGTCTTCCGGTTGTTGATGAAGGTCTGCCTCAAGCCACGATGAAGTCAGCAGTTGCTGCAGTTGCCGATACAGATACCGCAGCATTGTCAGCTGACCAAGCAAAGCTTCAGGGTTATACGGGTGCCATCTGTGGAGGTTGTGGCAGCACCAAGATGAAGCGAAACGGAAGCTGTGAGCTCTGTATGGATTGTGGCGCGACCTCTGGTTGCGGTTGATCCACATCAATCGCCCTGAGCTTGTCGAAGGGCGGCTGAACCCATTTCTCGCATGGATATGAGAAGAAGCCGGCAATGCCGGCTTTTTCGTTGACTTAGGGAGGGGGGTACTTAGAATGCGCGCACTTTCTCCCCTTTTTCTATGAGCATTTTTCGTCAGGGTGATCTCTCTTCCGAGGAACTTCGTCAGGCAATTGGCAGTAAAGGCATTGGCTCCAATGAACGTGGTCAATCCAAGCAGAGGGGCAAGGAAGTTGATGAAGATGGTGAGACGAGTTCGATCGTGACGATGTGGGAGCAGACACGCGACAGGTTGAGTGAGGCGATGTCATCATCCGATCTCGTCAGCGGAAATATTTAAACGTAGGATAGGTTCATGTCAGATTCGTTCATGGATAGGCTGCCATCGCAAGAACGTGAGAAGATTCGCAAGCGTCTTCGCAGTCCTGAGGAATATGAGAGGTTGAGGGACAAAGTAAAAGGCCCCGAAGATTTGGAGCGAGAGATGGAGAAGAATGCAGAATTTGCCGAGGTAAAACTGACACTCGAATCCGAACCCAAGGCACAAGAAAAAGCGAAAGATGCAGTCCGTGAGTTTGTACGCGAAAAAGGTATGGATGCTGCGCTTGAGGGCAAGATGTCGCCTGAGACAGTGTCTAAAGGACTCTTTACCGTGACGGTAGTGGAGAAGGCAAAAGGACAACCGAAACTCGCTATCAAGCCTTCGGCAAAACCAGGTGAAAGTGCACCATCCGGTAATATTGCCGAAGTACTCAGCCTCAAGCCTGCCCTTCAGCAGCAGATTATGTCATCATTCATACTCTCGGCCGGAAAATGATGCAGTGAATGCTGCGCCAGTAAGCTACTGGGATAGCTGTGAAATTACTTCTCGATCCAGCTCTCTCACCCTTCCCGCAGCCGGGACGCCGCGTCCCGGTGTAGTAGTTTGACCTCTTGTCTTCCTGCGACGCGGCGTCGCAGCTACGGGTGTAAAGGAAGTAAAGAAATAAGCTTAAAATATATAAAATAAATAATAATTGAGTCCTAATATAAAACAAAAAGTCCGAACAAAAAATAGATACAGTAAGAAAATCTATTTTTCCTTACGTCTTACGATTTCTTCATAAATTCGATAATCTTATCATCAGGCGCAGCCCTATTTCGTGAGCTTTTTCGACATTTTTCACATGCATAGAGGATGACCAATCCTTTCTTACCATCCTGATCGACTCCTACAGGCTTGAGAAGACCCTTACAGGCTGAAAGCCTATCTCCGGGGCCATCACGGTCAACATGTTTGGAGCATAAGCAGCTTGGACAGTGATCACGGTACGTTCCTTTGCCAAGCGGCTCCACGGCAAGGCCGCAGTGTTCGCAGACGAAAGGTTCTTCACGCGGTACGAAACTCATCCGATCAAATGCAGAGGCGGACGAACTTCATCAGCGGTGTAGAAACTGTAGGCTTCTGCAGTTTCATCCAACAGATCATCAACACGTTGAATCATACGTTCGTCGCTGTCATCAATAATGCGACCAGGGGCGATCCTATCTTCTCTATTCTGTCGAGGTTCGATGCCCAGCTGAGTCATGAGCGAGTTATAGGAACCATTGCCATCGTAGGCCGTACTCTGGCGATGCAGAGGTAGGATTTTCGATGCGAGCAGTTCAACGCCCACGCCTTGGGCAAGCTGACGCTGGATCGAACCAATCCGTTTTTCCGCTTTATCTGTATTGCGACTGTGATGGGGCGTCCATTCGTCAATTTCCTTAGGATCAAACCTGTTCTTGTGGGGGGAGAGTTGCATAGGAGTCCATCGTGTCATTCCGTTCGCACGGATGCAAGTACTGACGCATCAGTACAGATTTTTTGAGTCTGGGAGAGGATTTATAGCAGATTGGACTCCACTGTTTTCCGTCGAATGCAGCGTTTCAAGGCGAGCAATTCGCCTTTCTTCCGTGTGCATCTGCAGCAGCAGGCCGCTACTGAGGCCGCTCACATCTGCTGAGCTGACAACCGAGTCTAGGACCGTAACAGACGGATAGGTAAATGAATCAGTTACCTCAGACATCGGGGTTCCCTGTGCGAGATTTTTCACCATTGTTGGCTGGTAGCGGAAGCCTTGCACTGGACGCTCATCTTTGATGCGGTACAAAATTTCTGCAAATTCACCACGAGTCAGCATCGAGCTGCGACTCTTCACCGTTTCTGGGATCGCATTCCTTTTTGCGAGCGCAAACCAAAACGGCTCATGCCACGGAATGCCGGACTGGATGCGGAGACTGGGAAGTGGTGCGATGCCATATGCCTTAGTTACAACCTTTGCGACATCAACGAGATTTGCGCTTGCCTGAGGCACAAAAGAGCCATCCTTCTGACCCTCTACGAGCCCGACAAACATCCCGACACAAATTTCTTTCGCCTGCGCATTCGAGAGCGAAACATCAGTAAAGAGGTGCAAGAATGTTGAAGGCAATTCTCCTGAAATTCGGTCAAAGCAATCAGGTCGAATGTCATTTTTGTACACATCGCGAACAACGCTGACCACTATGTCTTGCCTCGAGATCGGGAGTTCAGCATGCATCAGTCCATCGGACATCGGCGAGAGAATGCCGCGTTCCTGAACATAAGAAATGGCAACCTGATACGCAGCACGTTCGGTTGTTGGCGTTACAGCGAGTGCGGGTGATACGGAGCTAAAGACAAGAGCGCCTGTCAGAAAAGTCGAAAGTACTTTCATATGTCCGAGGGGGGAGGGAGGAGGTGGAGTATATTCCCCGCAAGGATGTCCGCAAGAAGCGCGCTTCTACTTTTTCTTGCCTAATTACACATTGAATCTGAAATGCATAACGTCACCATCTTGGACGATGTATTCTTTTCCTTCGGTTCGCATTTTTCCTGATTCTTTGGCTTTCTGCTCTGATCCAGCTTGAACAAAATCATTGTACGAGATTGTCTCAGCTCGAATGAATCCTTTTTCAAAATCTGTATGGATGACGCCTGCAGCCTCTGGCGCACTAGCGCCAATGCGTACCGTCCATGCGCGCACTTCTTTGACGCCAGCTGTGAAGTACGTCTGTAGTTCAAGTGCCTGATATGCAGCGTGAATGAGACGGTCTAAACCGGATGATGAAATGCCAAGCTCTTTGAGCATGCTGGACGCATCCTCTGGTGAAAGTTCGATGAGCTCTTCCTCCAGGCGAGCAGAGACCAAGACTGCGGTATCAGTGTCTAGGAGTCCTGCTTTCGCTTTGGCTTCTGCAAGTGGCAACGTGGCAACAGACTTTTCATCAGTATTCAGTGCGTAGATCATCTTCTTCGACGTCAGGAGCTGAGCCGCCTTGAGGTAGGGGAGTAGTTCTTTCTCAATTACGGCCGTGTGAGCCATTTTGCCTTGGTCGAGGACAACTTTCACTTTCGTCAGTACATCCAACTCTTTCACGAGCTCCTTATTACCGGAACGCGCACCACCCTCTATCTTGTCGATCTTCTTTGTCACTTTGTCCAAGTCCGCGATGATCAGCTCGGTCTCGATGATCTCACGGTCACGCTTTGGGTCGATGGTTCCTTCAACGTGAATGATATCGCCGCCGTCAAAAATGCGGACCACTTGGCAGATGGCGTCTACTTCACGAATGTGCGAGAGAAATGCGTTACCAAGTCCTTCACCTTTGGACGCACCTTTGACGAGTCCGGCGATGTCAACGAATTCTACGATGGCCGGTACAGTTTTTTCAGGAGTGATGAGATCGGCAAGTTTTTTGAGGCGCACGTCAGGTACTTCCACAATGCCGATATTTGGCTCAATGGTGCAGAAAGGATAGTTTGCAGCCTGCGCTCCGTGACTGCGTGTTAACGCATTGAAAAGCGTGGATTTACCAACGTTTGGGAGGCCGACGATTCCGATTTTTAGTGACATTGCCGAGGCATCCTACAGGTTCCTACTTTCTTTGTCTGCCCGACAAAGAAAGTAGCAAAGAAAGCGCACCGAAAACGAATCCCACGCTCCTTCGCTACGCTCAGTCGGCAGACCATAGGCCCCCACCTTTCGTTTTCGGTTCCTGCCCTTTGGATGTCTTTATCAAATTCCTTTCGCTAGATAATAAGCATCCCGTCTCCAAAGGAAAATAACCTTATTCTTTCGTTGATCGCCTCTTTATAGATCTCAAGCAGCTTCTCTCTGCCAGTGAAGGCAGACACAAGCATCAGAAGGCTTGAGCGTGGGACATGGAAGTTGGTGATGAGTGAGTCAACGAACTTGAGTGTAGACGTTTCTGTGATGAAAAGGTTCGTGGAACCCGTAATCTTTGAAATTTTGCCATCGACTGTTGCAGATTCCAGCGTCCGGACACTCGTGGTGCCAACGGCAATGATTGGACGGCCTTCGGATTTCGCCTGATTTAGGAATGCAGCGGTGTCAGGATCAATAGAGTAACTCTCATGATGCAGAGTACCTGTTTCGAGATTCTCTTTTTTAAGAGGAGAAAACGTACCGAGCCCTACATGGAGCGATACATACGATATTGATCGTCCAAATTGTATAATTTTTGTGATCAATTCTTCCGTGAAGTGTAGACCAGCAGTCGGAGCAGCGACGGAGCCCTTCTCTAAGGCAAAAACTGTCTGATACTCACGTCGTCTTTCAGCTTCTGGCATTGGGGAATCTTTCATATAGGGAGGAAGTGGTGTCTCTCCATATTTCTCCAGAAGAGCATCGAGTTCTGTCATCTCGAAGCTTGGTTTCAGGATCGCTTCCTGATCATTGCGACTTACCACCTCGAATGAGTACTCATGACGCCAGATGAGTTTGTCGCCCGCCCTAAAAGTGCCTGAGGCAAGCACACGTATCCATGCATTGCCCTGTTCCAGTATGAGGGCCGATACTTTTCCACCCGTGTTTTTTGTGAACGATATTTTGGCAGGTATTACTTTCGTTTGGTTCATGACGAGGACTGCATTCTTAGGAAGATGGTCAATGATATTGGCGAATGTGTCGAAGATGACCGAATTGTTCTTTCGGTTATATACAAGTAGTCGTGCGCTGTCTCTCGGATGCGCAGGTTCTTTGGCTATCAGGTCCTGTGGGAACGAATAGTCATAGGATGCCAAGAGTTCATCAAAGTTTTGGTTCATGCTGAGGGATTGTATTGTCCTTTCTTTGTCCAAGCGACCAAAGAAAGGACCAAAGAAAACGCATGTGCGCCAACACCCACGGTGCTCGGCGCAATCGCCTCGCACCAGACCTCAGACCCCCACCGTGGCGCACGCCGCCCTTTAGAGGTGGCTTTAATAGGCTTTTGCTACGTAGATTTTTTTAGCAAAAGCGCTTGGTTTTCCGGAGATAGGATCCTTCAAGTCTTTTGCATCTTCTTTGGCATCGAATGCGAAGCAACGGTAGGTTCCACCAGAAGTTTCCTGCTTCAGCTTGGTGACGGTTTCCTGCGTGCCATCCCATGGGATGAGTGCCATTTTTCCGCTTTCTAGAGCGGCTTTTACCTCATCGTACGAACTCGCTTCCACGGTCCTCTGTACTTGCATCTCCTTTGCGCGTTTGAAGAGGGTTGCCTGATCTTCCTCCAGCATTTTCTGGACGATCTCAAGTGCCTTCGAGAGCGGAGCTTTCACTGCGTCATCACGTGAGCGGATGCGGCTCTTGATCATGCACGATTGCTCAGCAAGGTCGCGTGCGCCGATCTCAATACGAATTGGCGTTCCCATGTGGATCTGGTGGAACGTCTTGTCACCAAGGCGAGTATCACGACAGTCGATGCGAACAGTGAGCGTGCCTGATGTTTCCTCAAAACCGTTCTTGCGTCCGTGCACTTGGTACAAGTCTTTGCTTCCGCTGATCGTCGTAGCGAGGTCTCGGGCTGCCTTCAATACACTCTCGTTTTCTTGTGCGTCCTTTCCTGGAACCGGCAGAACTGCGACTTGTACTGGCGCAACTCGTGGAGGCAGAACGATGCCGTCATCATCACCATGGGTCATGAAGACCGCACCAAGAAGGCGCGTAGAGGCACCCCATGACTGGTAGTGGGGGACGGTCTGTTTCTCGTTTTCATCAAGGAAGCTCACCATCGGCTTGCCGTCAGAACCCATCAGGAAGTTCTGGGAAAGCACGTGGCTTGTTCCCATCTGCAGCGCCTTGCCGTCTTGCATCAGCCCCTCGATGGAGTACGTCGCAAGACCACCGGGAAACCGCTCATGGACTGGCTTTTCACCCCTGATGACTGGAATTGCGAGGAGTTCTTCTGCGACCGTTGCGTAGAGCTCCAGCATCTTCAGCGCGAATTCGCGATTACTTTGCTCGGTCGGGAAAAGACAGTGTCCTTCCTGCCAGTGGAATTCACTGGTGCGAAGGAAAGCACGCGGGCGCTTTTCCCAGCGCATGACGGAGCACCACTGATTCACAAGTAGTGGCAGGTCTCGGTGGCTCTGTACACGGCCAGAGCGTGTATACCAGTCTACAAACAGCGTTTCTGATGTAGGGCGAATAGCGTACGGCTCAGGAAGCTTGGCGCCGCCAGCTTCTGTGACGACGGCACACTCTGGTGCAAAGCCTTCTACGTGCTCTTTCTCACGCTCAAAGAATTTCTGAGGAATGAGCATGGGGAGCATCAGGTTTTCGACTCCGTGCGTCTTCAGACGCGCATCCATGAAACTACGGATATTGCCCCACAACTTCGTAGAAAGCGGTCCAAACGTGATGCAGCCCGTAACAGGGGATTCATCGTACAAGTCAGGTGCACGACCAATGGCATCTTGATACCACTGTGGGAAGTTATTCGCGCGCGGGGTGAGGGATTGTTTGGCCATTACGCAAAGCATACCCAAAAACGTGCTCTTTCGTAAGAAGCAGAAAGTTCGTATACTTCGCGGGCGTTCATTTGGGTTTTTCCCATCACAGCATCCGTTCCTCTGTAGCTCAACGGTAGAGCACCTCGCTGTTAACGAGGGGGTTACTGGTTCGAATCCAGTCGGGGGAGCCATTTTTATTCGTACTCAATGTTGAGCAGACGTGCAGCACCTCGCTGCGTTAATGAGGGGATTGCTAGTTCAAATCCAGTCGGGGGGGGGATTCTTGACAAAAATTTATTAATGAATATAAATTAAAATTGTGCCTATTGATAAATCAGATCCGGATATTCCCGAGTGCTTTCGTGGCGATATAGTTATTGCAGGTCTCACAAATGAGGAAGATCAGCCGGGCTATCTCACGCTGCGCGGGGTTGACAGTTCTAATGCGCGCAACCTGAAATACTCGATTGAAAGGCAGGTTGGTGCAAAGTTTCATGTCAGATCCATTCTTCGAGGTGTATCTGATGAGGCTGCCTCAGTCATTAATGTTATTTTGGATAATACTCACACAAATGATGTCGTTTCGCGGGAAGCGATTCTAGATCTACTGAGATTTCGGTCAATTCCAGGGATATCGGCCGAAGCTCGAGGTTTACTAGCCAAGCAAGTGCCTGAATTGCTAACAGAAAAATATGGATCACCGCAGTATCCTCCTGAATTAGAACAACTACTTACTGCTTTTGCAAAAATCGGTGATAACCCAGAAGTCTTTATGGACATAGCAGATACTCTGACAAAAGGTCTGACGGCAAAAGAGCGTGGAAGTTTATTGATGTATTTTCATATTTTAATGCGAAACGATCTTCCGGCTATTATAGCTACAGAAAGCCAAGAGTAGGCAGGCGGGTAAAAATGATCAGCTCACTCGATTATTTTTTTAAATGGAAGATAAGGGGGTGTGTCTTTGAGCTTTGTATATTATATGGAGGTTCAGATGGATCCACATTAGGGGAACGATTTTCTGATACAATGAACTCTATGGACAACGACATTCAGGCGTACAACAATGCACTCGAAAAAGAAGACCGGGATATGTGCAATCTGCTCGCTACAGAAATCATTCGTCAGCTTCCTGAGGCTGAGTACAAGATTTGGCATAAGCACCCTGTATGGTTTTTGGCTGGTAACCCTGTGGTTGGTTACAGCAAGCTCAAGGATTCTGTGCGACTACTTTTTTGGAGCGGCCAATCTTTTGAAGAAGATGGTTTAACGGTAGAGGGCAGCTTCAAGGCAGCAGAGGCTCGCTATGTGTCTATAAAAGACATCAATACAAAAGACCTTGGACGTTGGCTCAAAAAGTCTCGCGATATTCAATGGGATTACAAAAATATAGTACAACGAAAAGGAGTATTGGAACGGTTGAAATAAAAATATATGTCACCTCGAGTCGTTGTACATTTACAGTCTCTCTACCGAATCAGTCACCGAGAAGATTCCGACGATGTCGTACTTTTTCCAGTGATCGGAGCTCAGCATTTCAAGAGGAGTAATGAGTCCATTGGCGCTCATGCGCTCTCCGGTCTCAAGTGGGGGATTTTCCTGAGACATCAGAGTCAAATCTAGCGCGTAGTGTTCTCCGGTGTCGGTTCGCAGTCCGTAGGCACATTCCATTGTTTGTGGACCGTCTGTATCTGCATGCGGTAAACACACCACTTCACCCGTGAGCGTACCTCGGTACGAGGTGACGTCGCTTCCATCTCCCTGTTTCTCGTTATAGATATACGCATTGAACGCGTAAAAACCTGCAATCAGAGCAATGACGAGCGCGGCGATGAGTAGCAGAGTCTTCTTCATACAATACTCAACGTATCAAACGGCAGAAGGTTACAGAGTTCTTTTACTTTCCTTCGTACGCTTTCGTGAGCACTGCAAGGTCAACCTTCTTCATCTCCTGAAATACTTGCATAACGCGATCAACGTTCTTTTCATCACCCTTCAACATGTCGTACATGGATTCAGCTGAGACCTGCCATGACACGCCGAACTTGTCCTTGAGCCATCCACACTGTTCAGCTTCGGGTATGGCTGAGAGTTTGTTCCAATAATAATCAATGTCTTTTTGATCCTTGCAGGATACGAGCAGAGACACGCCTTCGTTGAAACCAAATTTGTGCATGTGGCCGCTGTCCATCGCCGTGAACCACTGACCCTCAAGCATGAAGTCGGCAAACATAATCTTGGCATCCTTCTCCGGTGAAGCACCAGGTGGATACGGTGCGGTGATGCCACGCTTGGAGTTTTTGAAGACAGAGACATAGAAATCAATCGCCTCTTCTGCTTTACCAGTGAGGTCACCGGTAAACATCATGGATGGCATGATAAAAGGACGTGGCTCGCCTTCGGGGTTTGTGAGGATGAGCTGCCAGTTCACGCCGTACTTATCCTGAATCCATCCGTAACGCTTGCTGAATGGATACGTGTCGATAGGCA
>JAYTPR010000245.1:0-12786 GCA_043747095.1 Candidatus Peribacterales bacterium | reverse complement strand
CACACAGCGCGTGCTGGAACAGATACACCAAAAACAAACTGACGGCTCGCATTTCCTGCGAGTGTTCCTACCGTACAGGTGACTGCATTGTTCGTGCGGGCACAACCGGCTGGAAGAGATGTAATCGTGAGCTGAGCTGGGACGTTATCAGTGATGACAACGTTTGCAGCAGCATTTGCCGTGAGGTTTTGCACCGTGATGGTGTAACTAAACGGAGAGACTGCATCGTTATTAATGCTTGCAGGTGCCGTCTTCGTTACCTGGATATCCGTGATTGGCGTACACGTAAATGCTGTCTGAGCAGAGTCTTGGTTGTTCTGATTGTTCGTATCCTGCGTTGTCGTCGTAACGTTTGCAGTGTTCGTCAGTGTCTGTGAACAGACAGTGCGAGCAGCTGCAGACACACCGAAGACAAACTGACGGCTCTGGTTTCCTGCGAGTGTTCCTACCGTACAAGTGACCGCATTATTGGTGCGAGCACAACCGGCTGGGAGAGATGTGATCGTGAGCTGAGCTGGGACGTTATCCGTGATGACAACGTTTGCGGCAGGTGTAGAGGTCGTGTTCGTGACGGTAAGCGTGTAGTTAAACGGAGATGCCGCATCATTATTCAACGTTGCTGGAGCAGTCTTCGTGATGCTGATATCCGTCTGTGGCGTACACGTGAAATTCGTTTGAGCGGATGACTGGTTATTGTTCTGGTTCGTCTCGATCGTCGACGTCGTAGCCGATGCCGTATTCGTCAGAGTCTGCGAACAGACCGAGCGAGCAGGTGCGGAGACACCAACGGTGAATGTGCGCGTCGCATTTGCACCGAGTGCGCCAACCGGACAGTTGATGACGTTACCGTTTGCATTACATCCTGCAGGAACAGACGTGATCGTCAGCGGCTGAGGAATGTTGTCTGAAAGCGACACGTTTTGTGCCGTGCTCGTCGTAAGGTTACGAAGAGTAATGACATAGTTAAAGTTGCTGACAGCATCATTGCTGAGGGTAGCTGGCGCCGTCTTCACGACTTCGATATCAGTCGGAGGAGTACACGTAAACTGCGTCGAGATCGTCGACTCGTTGTTCTGCGCATTCGTATCTGGAGTGGACGTCTGAACGCGTGCTGTGTTGGGGATGGACTGACCACAGGCAGCACGAGCTCCGATGTTGACTGGAACGGTGATGGTGACCGTCGCATTACCGGCAAGTGTGCCGAGGTTGCACTGGAGTGTACCTGCGTTATAGGTACATCCACCTGGCACTGCGCTCACATTGATAGGGGCAGGAATGACGTCTGATACGACAACGTTGAGAGCAGGGGTAGCCGTAAGGTTCGTGACCGTGAAGACATAGTTAAAGGATCCGGCGGCATCATTGTTGATGGTTGCAGGTCCGGTCTTCACGATGCGGATGTCCGTCTGACACGTGAAGTTCGTCTGAGCGGAAGACTGGTTGTTCTGACTATTTGTATCCTGCGTTGTCGTTGTCACAGATGCCGTGTTCGTCACTGTTTGAGCACAGACCGAACGAGCAGGAGCCTGTACGCCAACCGTGAACGTACGAGTCGCATTTCCTGCAAGCGTGCCGACGGTACACTGAAGTGCATTACCGTTTGCGGTACAACCTGACGGAACAGATGTGATCGTGAGTGGCTGAGGAATCATGTCGTTCACCACAACGTTCTGCGCCGGAGTGCCCGAGTTATTCTGTACAACGAGCGTGTAGTTGAATGAACTTGCGTTGTCGTTTGCGAGAGTCGCAGGAGCAGTCTTTGTGATCTGAATATCAGTTGTGACACATGTCACAGCAGTCTGTGCTGTGGACTGATTGTTCTGCGCATTCGTATCTCCTGTCGCTGTAATGACACCAGTATTATTGAGCTGAGCTGGACATACATGGTTCGTTGGAACCGATACTCCTACCGTAAACGTGCGCGTTGCATTCACTGCGAGGTTGCCGATGTTACACGTGAGCGTATTGCCATTGGCAGTACAACCGGACGGAACAGATGTGATCGTTAGCGTGGAAGGAATCTGATCAGTCACTACAACGTTTGTTGCAGCGATAGGACCGTTATTTCTGGCTGTGAGTACATAGTTGAACGTACCTCCCTGTGGCACAGACTGGACGCTGCTCGTCTTTGTGATTTCTACATCCGGAGCCTGAATCTGACAGCTGTTGCTACAAGCATCATTGTTGTTCGTGTTGCCGTCATCACACTCCTCGTTTTGGCCGTTACCGTTTGGATTCTGAACGATGCCGTCACCACAGCGTGTGAGCTGACACTGGTTGTTACATGCGTCGTTTGGGTTCTGGTTTCCGTCATCACACTGCTCGCCAGTCTCTACCGCACCGTTTCCACAGATGGCGGAACAGTTGAGGTGAAGGTTGAAGGCCTGAGCAAAGCGGCGCTGGAAATACACATCGCTCGTGCTGATGGTGTCATCTGGGACACCGTGCGAGGCGTCGATATACGCGTTGTGCTTCACAACTACCTGGAGCGTTGTCTTTGTAGCATTTGGAGCAAGGCCACCCAAGTTCACCGTCGTGTTGTAGCTCTTGGTGTGGATACATGCTCGGGCGCCACCAGCACAGAAAGGAACCTGTACGTAGACGTCCTCAAATACTTTGATCCAGTTTGCGTTCGTTCCCATGAGTGTTGTCTGGTGGTTGCCGTTCGCATCAAAGCGGGCAATCACACGGCCGGCTGCAGGGATGTTGTTACATGCGGCGTACTCAACGCGGAATTCAAGCGGGATAGGCTGACGACAGTCGACAGTTGAGTTGTGAATCGGACGGTTAATAAACAGTGCAACAATCGGCCTGTTCCAAATCTGCGACCAGTACGTGGTGTACGCAGCTGGGTCACCACTTTGGAACGGAAGGTTTTCTGCAAGAGTTCGTGGAGCAGCGACTTCAAGACCGTTGCTGCCTCCGTATGCAAAGACAGGGCTGAACTGTGTGACGATAAGCATGACAATCATCGCGCCGCTCAATGCATGCTGCAAAGCGACTGGAATTCTGCGTAGGCTTACGATCTTATAAAGAATAACGGCCAGTGCGAGAATCGCGAGAAGACCAAGAAGGACAGAGACCACAACAGACGGACTGGTGTACCAAACGGCCCACAGTTTTGTTGTGGAAACCTCGGACTGGGCTTCCAGCTGGGCTGTCGTGAGACCAATGCTTGTCGTGCTTTCTGTGAGTACGTTTCCGTCCGTATCTTTGATCACGACATAAATGTCAGGCGATGAACCAAGATCACGCGTGAGCGTTACCTTTGCCATGCCCATACCAACACCATCATTGAGTGTGAGATCAGACACCGTTACCTGACCTGCAATACCGTCTGCATCACGGATGGAGACCTGCATGAAGGCCTTGCCGGTCGTTTCAGCATCAGCCGGACCGACCATGTCGATCCTGACGAAAGCCGTCTCCCCTTTCAGGGAAGCAACGTTTGCGAGGCGTGCGGAAATGATATCGGCATCGAGCCCACGAACCACGAAACGGTACTGACCGATGGTTGAGACTGTCTTGCCGTTTTGCTCAAGCGTAAGGGCTCCAACGTACACACCAGGGGTCTTGGGAGCCTTCACCTGCAACGTAATCGTAGAGTCCGTCGAAGGAATGGAGAGTGGGTCAAAACCCGTCTCAGAGAGGGACGGAGCAGACATATCCATGCGGTGCACCGTAAAACGCGGTACAACCACAGCTTCAGCGCCTCCGGCGTTGAAGACACCAAGCGTGACTGAAAATTCTGCCTCAGGATCAACGTTTGGACCCGTGAGGGCTCCTACTCCCTTTCCTTCAAATTCTGGCAACGAGATGGACTCGCCGTAGGCTGTCAGGAATGTAGAGGCAGTACGAGGAAGCTCAATGCGAGCATTCGCCCAACCAAGCTCTCTGGTACCACCGTGAAGAACCTGAATTCTGGCTGTAAACGTGCCCTCAGGCAGGTTTGGCAGTGCATAGGAGAAGTCCATCACCCTGCGCTCGCCAGGGACCAGCGGAGTAATATCAAAGGTCTTGGACACAGCAAAAAGGATCTGCGGATCCGCCGTAGGCTGACCAGGCAAATCACCATAGATTTCAATGCGGTACTGAAGATTTCCGATGACATCTTTCACTTCACTCAAGACCGTGAAATCACCTTCCAAAGTGCCACCCCTGACACTTGCGGAAAGCTTATCAACGAAGACGGATGGGAGCATGTAGGCGTCCTCCAGCTGTATTTCTTGCGGTCTGTTGCCGTATGGGCCTGAGGCCGATTCGGCGGCAAACGTTGTGTGTGCGGACATTGCCACGGTGGCGAGCGCTACAACAGAGAGTAGGTATTTCCTGATCATACGAGGGGGTGGGAAGACTGAATCGGCGATAGGAAAAAGGAGGTGATTATAACAGAAATCCTAAAATGTCAAACATCATTTAATTAAGGCGTTCATTAACGTTTCTTCAGCTTATGACGCATTACGGTATTCCTTTCTTACATTGACTTTTTCTATATAAGTTATAGAATAGTATACCTTTGGTCTTTGACACCACTGCATCCCCACGGTGACATGGCGTTTAGCCCTTGTCTTAGACGTTAGGTCGTCGTGGGGAGATCAATTCTCAACATGAAAGGAGGTGCGTTACCTTCCGACGACACGTCGAAAACTCGGTTCGTTACTTTTCACCAAAGGAGACTGCGACATGGGAAATCCCCAATCGCGACGGCATGCCCTTCGGGGCATCTTCTTCGGTGCTGCGGCCTTTGCGCTGCCTCGTTTTCTGTCCGCAGAGGACAGCGTGGTGGTCACAAAGCTCAAAGCACTGAAGGAGAAGAGCGGGCGCCTGAAGCCCCGGCTCGATTCGATGGAAAGCATCCTGGCTTCCATCGAAGATCGCGCAGAACGCTGCGTGAAACGTCAGGACGACATCGATGCACTCATCAAGGAAGTCAGCGAGAACAGTGCTGTTATCAGCCTGTCTCTCACCGAATTCGTTGCTGATGTGCAAAAGATGCGGAAAACACTCGATGCCTGCAAGACTGATGTCGAGCGAGCTCGATGCGAGATTCAGCAGGCCAACTGCTTGTTGCAGCAGGTCAACTGCATTCTCTGCAAACTGCCGGCGAATATCCGTCGTGCGAAGATCCGAGCGTTCATCTTCGGCTTCCTTGTCGGGATGGGCGTCGGGGCTGCAATCGGTGGACCTGGTGGTGGTGTTGGCGCTGTGAGCGCCGGTGTCTGGTAACAATTCCTCACTCTGGAGAACTCTGTCATGAAGTTGAAAACTCTGTTGCTGGCGCTCCTGTGCGTCAGCATCCTCGCCGGCAACGTGCTGGCCGAGGAAAAGACAAAGTCGAAGAAGAAACCAAAGTCGGACGACCAGGTGCTGGCTCTGATTGATGACATCACTCTCGATGTCGTCAGTGCAGACGAGCGTCTCGGAAAATTCGAGGAGCGACTGACTGCCCTCGACGGCCGTGTCAAAACGGTCGAAGTGCGACAGGAAGAATCTCTGACTGCCCTGCGCGGCATTCGTGCCACGCAAGACAAGCAGCTTGAAGAAGCTGCCGTGCTCCGCAAGGAGCTGGCTGACGCGAACACTGAAGCCCATGCCCTGCAAAAGCAAACCCAGCAACTCGCTGGCGAAGCTGCTCAGGCTCGGGCCCAAGCTGCGCATGCCCTTCAACTGGCACACGCTGCAAACAACGCTGCGGCTCCCAAGGGGCCAATTGGCAAGCTTCTGAACCTTATCCCAAGGCTCCGTCATCAACCCTGATGATAGTGGCTCACCCCACGACACCCAGTCCGCTTACCCCCTTCACCCGGGGTAAGCGGACGCTTTTACGTGCATAAAGGAGGGAAAAATGCTATAATGGAGAGATTTCAACCAAGCAAATATATGCCAGAAACAAAAAAAACCACGGATTCACCGCAAACTCCGGGTGGCCAACCTGATGATACGACCGGACTTGGAGCCGATGTGAGAGCTGCAAAAGAAGCAGCACTTCGTGATGCGCGCAGCACGGTGACACGAGCAGGAAGAGTGATGGACGTTGTGGAGCAAGGCGAACTGACGGAAACCCGTCGTTCAGCGTTGGAAGTTCTCAAAGAGAAACTCACGACGCTTCAGGGACGCATCGACCAAACAGAAGGCGTTGCCGAGGAAATCGAACGAACGCTTGAGCGTATCAATTCAAAGGTTGGCGAAGAAGATAGGCTCAGACAAGAAATTGCACTCGCTGAAACGCGTTCCTATATCACTGATCCTACGAAGTGGAATGAATTTATTGGATACGCAAAAGGAATATTCCGTCGTCAGGAATACATCACGACAGATGCAGCCGCTCATCCGGAAGACACAACGCTCACTGCACTCAATACTCGTCGTAAGGCTGCAGTGGATGTCTACAACGCAAGCACGCCAAAAGTGCCTACAACGCACAATTGGAAGCCAAATGCACAAAATGAGCAACTGATGCTTGGTGCTCTGAGAGCGCTTAGTGACATGGAAGATATTACGAAAGAATATGAAACATACCGCGGCGTCACCGATGGTATCCGCGCACTGGGAGGCAGAACATTCATCGTTCCTACTGATAGCACTGTGACACTCGACATCCGCCGCAATAATTCGCAGACGCCGAACATGATTACGCTCAGTTCCGCTCCTGGTACGACGTACACAAGTGGTACATCAGAGCTGAACATCACACGTGGCCAAAACATTTGGGAAGTAACGATGAAGCCAGATTTCACCGGACGTTTGTATGTGAACCGCGGAACCACGCAACAGGGTTGGAACACATTTGATATCGGCGCTCCAGTGACCAAGCCTACAGAGACACCAAGGCAAGCAACTCCCGCTCCAGAAAAAACGAGGCAGTTTGCACCGGTCGCTCCTGCCATCACTCCAGCTCCGACCAAAACTCCGGAGCCTGCCATCACGAAAACGCCAGAACCGAACGTTCCGACACCACAGCCAAGAACACCTGCTCAGCCAAAAACACCACAAAAGGAACCTGCTGTACCAAAGGCACAGCCACGTGCCGAAACCCCGCAACGCAGCGCTCCCGCACAGGAAAAAACGCCTGCACCAGAAACTCAGAGAGAAGCCGTTCCTGTGAGTGGCGAAATTTCTCTGCCTATCAATCGCACCGCATTCATTCGTCAGAAAAATGCTCAGATGTACCACTACTTGCAGCCTAACTTTGCGAATGTGAATTGGACGCTCGGAAATTTTGCTGACGCGGTTCGCTCTGCTGACGGCTCACGTTGGATCATCAAACCACGAAAAGGAGTAGGTGCGCTCGAAACATCCGTCGATGGGAAAACATGGACAGACGTTGTGGCATCACAAGCTCAGACACCAGTACAGAAAGCTCCGAACATTGCCCCTGTGCCACAAAATATCACTCCACAGGCAGCGCCTGCCATCGAAAAACGTGAGCAGCTCACAAGTACAGAAACAGTGCAAACAAGCCCTACAACACTGGAATTCCCTGTGGGAGACAGCGTCAACATTTCATACAAAACGAGTAAGGCCTATAGCCCGAAGCCCTATGCGCTGCGCTCAAAAGTATCATCTGTCGACTTCTATTTGTACACGCTGAAGAAAGAAAATGGCGTGTGGAAGTTTGCCATGAAGCCAGGGCAGAGTGGTGAGATCACCGTAGGACTGCCAAACGGCACGACACAAACATTCCAGCTCGGAGAAGGCGTTCCGTTCGATGCATCGGCTCCGACAAAGAAAGCTCCTGCAAAAAAGGCTCTGAAGACCGACACTCCGCAGATACATACTCCTGAAGTTGCACCACTGCCACGCACGAATATTGCGCAAGAACCTAGGGTCACGCCAACTCCTATTCCTGTCCCAGAAGTCACTCCAGCAGCTTCGATGCCAGAGCTGACGCCGCGAGGTATTTCGATCCAAAAACAGGAAACGGGTCCTGCAGCACCAGTGAAAAAAGAGGCGAGGAAGTCTCCGGAGCGAATGGATACTCTCTTCAATTCGTACAACGCTCTCTACAAAGAATATACGGAGACAATGCAGAAAGATTTTGCGACCTACGGCGGTAACAAAGAATGGAAATTGTTTGACCAGGCGTGGGCACAGCTCATGTTCGATGTTGAGGAAAACTTTGGCGGCAACACACCGCGCTTTGTTGACCTGAAGGGCTGGCGACAGCTCGTAAGTACAACAAAGGGCAAGCTCGCCATTGCAGAAGCTCTGCCAAAAATGAGGCAGCTACTTGATCAGTACAAAGCAGCGACATTTGAAAAGAGTCCGCCAACGGCAGGACAAAAAATCGATACGCTCACGGGTGACCCAGAAACTCTGATGAAAGAGATCGCACAGTATCGTGCGATGATCGCGACAAAAGGGGGAAGTGTTGCCAAAGAATTTGCAACACTTGATGCTCTCTATACCGATGCACTGAAGCTCACGAAGAAACCTGAGACACAGAAGGCAATCTTGGTATGCCACATGACGCTTGCGAAGAATTACGCAGAAGCGAAAGCAGGCCGTTCCGTGAACCCGTTCGCATCGGCGATGAACCTGGTATCTGACGTTACGTCTTTTAGGCCTGGTATGACGGAAGATGATTTCCGCGCTGCACTTGTCGAGCGTTCTGAACGCACGTCAGTACAGCTGAAACTCACGCCAAAACAACTCTTGCAGCTCGTACGTATGAAACAGAAAATCGATGTGCTGCGTACGCGCACCGACCTAACCGAAGAACAGCGATACGACGAACTTGTGGGAATCATCGGAGACAATTCCGCCGTGCTGGAATCCATCAGCAAAGAATCTCGCGCGCAACTGAAGTCACTTGAGGCACTCGGTTATAGCGCTGAAGTAGCGATGAAAGATGTCTTCAATCCTGAAACCATCGAGTGGCTACTTGCCGCACATGTGTCTGCAACACCAGTCATGGGAATGTCTGATCAGTCATTCTTTTATGTGAAGCCAACGGTAGAAGGTACAACCGAAAAGAAGGCTGAGGCGACGCCATTAGTAGCGAAAGCTGCAGCGACGCCAACTCCGAGTGCACTACCCGAGAAAGAAGAAGTCATTGGACGAGAGCTGAGTGCAGCAGAAATCCTGACACTTGGATTTGTCATCAGGAAAGGAGAAAAAGTAAAAGAACTCGATGACGGCTCATACATTGCATGTACCAAGAACTCATGTCGCCCGGTCAAGACTGCACAGCAGGTACTAGAAAAGAGCATTGCCGCAACGCCGATCCTCACTCCTCCTGTTACTAAAACAGAGGTGCCGGTAAAGAGACCAGAGCCAACGACACCCACGCCAATCACGAAAACCGAGACGCCAAAGCCAACGCCGACACCAGTGTCAACAACACCCGAAAAAACTGCTGCGCTTGAGAAAAAAAATACCATCAGCGCTGTCGGACGTGAGTTCCGTCTTCCGGCGAATGAAAGTTTTACACTGACATATAACCCTCCGATTCAAGGTTCTACTTCCACGAGCTTCGGCCCTAGTTCCACAGCTCTCTTTAATGGGCTTGCGGTCACAGCACAGCGATACTCTGACCTGTGGGTCGTCAATATTCTTCCGCAGTACGAAGGCACGATCACACTGAAGCAAACACGTACGAATGAAACTGCATCACTCACAGTGAAAGTTGATAAAGCCGCACTTGCTGCGCTTGAAAAAGAAAGGAGCAAGACGGTGCAGGAAGCTGGCTCTATCGCAGAATTCAATGACCTTGTTCTGAATTCTCCGGTACCTGTGGTCGTAGACCTGTACGCAACCTGGTGCCAACCATGCAAAGATATGGCTCCTGCTTTGGATCAGATCGCACAGGAAGGAAACGGCACTGTTCGCATTGTGAAAGTAAATGGTGAGAGTCTCTCGCAGATTCAAACAAGCTATGCACCGAAAGACTCCAGAGATAATCAGTACAAATACCCAACGCTCATCGTTTTCGAAAAAGGAAGTGTCGTCAGGTCCGTGATTGGACTCCAGAGCAAAGAAAAAATTCAAGCAATGATTCCTCCTCCGGTAACAGAAGCGGTGACGATGAATCCGTAACAACTATGCAAGTAGCCGTCTGCGGAGAAACGCAGCAGCAAGCAGTGCACCAAGCACAACTGCAAGGATAGATATGTGGGATGAAAAATCAGACGCCGTTTCGGGTGTGAATTTTGTGAGGACATCTTCTGTGACTGCTGACTGAAAAAGAGTGTCAGCAGCTCCAGTACGTGGGATAGACGGCATCTTATAGCCCTTCCCGCCTTTTCCCGTTTTTCCGATATCTTGTGCTTTCGTGATAGCGGTCACAGACGTGCCGGCAAACGCTGCACCTGTTCCTGACGTGCTCGTGACGAGGCCACCAGATGTTGTAGATGTGATGAAAGCACCGGCTGAACTGGATGTATTTGATGATGTAGTCGAGCTATTTCCTGAGCTAGAGCTCGTTGACTGTCTCGATGACTCGGTTTTCATGGTGCAGTTCACAGACATCACAACGTTCTGAGCTGAACCGACTGTGATGTTTTTCACTGTCTGCAATGCGCGAGCAATGGCGCAGCTCACGGAGTTATTCACTTTGTACGCCATCTCAAAATTTTTGGATTCTCCAGGTTGAAGATCTGTCGCACACTGAACATCGGTACCGACTTGGACACACTCCTTAGATGAACGGGCAGGGTCAAACATAGCGCCGCTTGGCAGCGGTCCGTGAGAAAAAACAAAGCCCTTCACTGCCTGTGTTCCTCGGTTCACCGCACTCACGGTGTACCGTGCAATGCGCTCATTTCCTGAGCTTAAACGCGCGGCTAGATTATTACCTCCGTTGCTGGTGCCAAAACTAAACGATGACGATGAGGAAGACGAGGAACGCGAGTACGAACTCGTACGAAAGCTAGAGCCATCTGCGCCGCTAGAACCTGAGAAACCACCACCGGAGGTAGATGAACCGCCAAATGATCCAGAGCCGCCCGTAGAGCCACTTCCGCCAGTATCTCCGGTGCTAGGAAAGACTGTGGATTCGTCACAGCCTATAAGACCTCGGATGCAAGGTGGGTTCGTAAGCATGGGAAAAGTATTATTCCTTAATTTATAATTTTGTCAAGTAAGTACTAGGTTATTTGAGTGGTATTCCTTACTATGAGAGAGATGACTGACCCCTCAGCGCTTATTGAAGCAGCGTATGAAGACTATGCCGATGCAATTTTTCGTCATTGTTATTTGCGTGTATCGAATCGTGATGTTGGCAAAGACCTGATGCAAGACACGTTCATCAAGGCGTACCAGTATGTGAAGAAAGGTGCAGAGGTGGAGAACCTCCGTGCCTTACTCTACAAAATTGCTAACAACCTCATCATCGATTACTTCCGTAAGGCAAAAGAAGCATCGCTCGATGCACTACAGGAAGCCGGCTATGACCCAGCAGGCAGTGACGGCAAAGACTTCGGGAAGGCGCTCGATGAAGCAGCAATTGTACGAACACTCGCCAAGCTACGACCAGAAGATAGAGAGCTTATCGTCATGCGCTACATCGATAACTTAAAGCCGCGTGACATCGCGCTCATACTTAATCTGCCTGCAAATACCGTTTCTGTTCGCATCCACCGAGCCATCAAGGAACTTGAGCCACATCTTAAAAATCCGCATGACGCTCGATCCTGAGTCATTCTTCCGGTCGGCGCGCTCTATACGGCTTCAGAAGGGCGAATTTGATGAAATCAGGAAAAACATGCAAATGTCTGTAACGAAAGAGGGTAAGGCACGTCTTGATATCACTATGGATCAGGGAAATTTTCTCAAATCAGCTCAAAAGCTGTCTTTGCGTACGGATGAAAA
Source organism: Candidatus Peribacterales bacterium (assembly GCA_043747095.1). Lineage (GTDB taxonomy): Bacteria > Patescibacteriota > Gracilibacteria > Peribacterales > Peribacteraceae > JAGORY01. Next base: position 975 of record JAYTPR010000245.1, on the reverse strand, counting down.
AGCCCAGATTCGCGCTGCAATTATGGAAAGCATTGCGGTATACAGCCCTTCCTATAGCCCTTTTCACCGCTTTCTACGTATCTGCTCCGGCTGTATGGCAGCCGTCATGATTTTTGTTCTGTGTGGAGCGAGCGTTGCATACGCTGCAGAGTCAGCACTACCAGGTGATGCTCTCTACACGGTGAAGGTAAACTTCACTGAATCCATTCTTCTTCATCTGAATAACTCTGTGGAAGCCAAAGCTAGAGTGCAAGCCAGGCTTGTGAGCCGCAGACTTGAGGAAGCCGAGAAGCTTGCGGAAAAGTCCAGGCTCACGGCAGAGCGCGTAGCGATTGTCCAAGAAAGACTGACTGCCCACGTTGCGGCACTGGAAGTCGACCTTCAGGAACTTGCAGCACTCGACCGACAGACGTCTGGCAGCATCGCGATTGATACTGCTGCGGAAATGGAGGCACATGAAAATTTGCTACAGAGAATCGACAATGACAATGATCCAAAAGACGTAGAAAGGCTGCTCGCTGAAACGCGAAAGGCTCGTAAAATTGCTGAAAAAATCACGTTCGGAGTGAGTGTCCGCAATATTGCTGAACTGAAGGCCAGAAAGGCCGACGATGAAATCAGAAAAACGAAAGCAGAGAAAATATGGATGGAGCGTGCTAACGACGATTCGGATTTCGCGCGTACGATTATTATGGCTGAAAGTGATTTGAAAGAATCTGAGGAAGCTGCAGTAGCCGCGGAGATCAAAGTGCAAAAGGCTGCTTCAGCGCTCAAAAAAGTGAAAGAGGCGAAGCTCCTGCTCCTGCTTCCCTCGCATATAAAACTGAAGGCAAGAGAAAGGGAGGATCTTCAAAAAGATTCCGAACCGACGTCTTCGACATCATCGTCAATCGAGATGTCTTCATCAATCTCGATCTCTGCAACTTCTTCATCGGTTGCATCGTCTGACTCCACGACATCGTCACACACATCGTC
>JAYTPR010000244.1:0-4821 GCA_043747095.1 Candidatus Peribacterales bacterium | reverse complement strand
GGATAGCATCACACGTTGTATTCTCCTCATCGGAGCGTACGAACTTCTCCATGCAGAGGATGTGCCGCCGGCTGTTGTTATGAATGAAGCCATCGAAGTTGCCAAAGAGTACGGTACCGAGGAGAGTGCGAAGTTCGTGAATGGTGTCCTCAACGCGCTCGCACACAGACCAGGCGCCAGGTCCTAACATCAACTTCTTCATCTGACTCAGGACGTGCATAATCAGTCTGTCATGGGAAACCCAACGACACTCACCGGCCTTGAACAGATCACCGGAGTCCGTTTCAAAAACAAGGATCTCCTCTATATGGCACTCACGCACCGCAGCGCTATTCATGAGCGTGCGAAGAACGGACACAACGAACGCCTAGAGTTTCTTGGAGATGCCGTCTTGCAGCTCATTACCACTGAGTACTTGTATCAGCTGACAGACAGGCCCGAAGGTGAGCTCACCAGTTGGAGGTCGGCACTTGTTCAGGGTAATCATCTCTACGAGATCGCAAAAGAACTGAAGCTTGGTGATTATCTTTTCTTAAGCCGTGGCGAAGAAGCCAGCGGTGGCCGGCTCAAAGAGTCCACACTTGCTAACGCGCTGGAGGCATTCATCGGGGCGGTGTACCTGGACCAAGGTCTTGAGGTTTCGCAGACGTTCATTAATACATTTATTTTGACGCACCTGAAGGCACTCATCGCCAAGGGTAAGCACAAAGACCAGAAGAGTCGGTTCCAGGAAATGGCACAGGAGAAGACCGGGATTACGCCAACGTACGAAACGATCGGTGAAGAAGGTCCTGATCACAAGAAGCAGTTCACGTGCGCGGTTTCCATCGGTGAAGAAAAGGTCGCAACCGGCAAGGGCTCCACGAAGCAGAAAGCTGAGCAGGATGCGGCAAGCGAGGCTCTGAAGGTAAAGGGCTGGAAGTAATACATGATCATCTGTGTACGCTACAATGATCGTCTATGTGGCGCGTACTTCGGATTGCTCTCGGTATCTTTCTCGTTATCTTTGGTCTTTTTGCACTTGTGACGCCGCTCACACCTGGTGCGTGGCTTGGGCTCATTGGTCTTGAGCTGCTTGGTTTTGGTTTTCTCATACCTCAAAAAGTCCGTGACCTCATGAAGAAAGCCGGTTTGAATCTTAAGAAAACAATGAAGATGGATACTATCGAATGTCCTCCACCCGAATCAATATCTCCTGCCCCCGCTTTACCTCGTGACTGAGGAGGAAATCTGCGAGGTATGTTTCGATGTGCTGCATGATGACGCGTCGGAGTTCGCGTGAACCAAATTCTGGGTTAAATCCGCGCTCTGCAAGGAGCGTGATGACGCCTTGTTCGACGATGACGCGGATACCTCGCTTCTCCCACATATCGCTAATGAGGTCATCCAGCATCAAAATAGCGATTCTCTCTACATCCTGCATGGACGGTGGCTCAAAGACGATGACTTCATCAAAGCGGTTCACGAATTCCGGCGAGAATGTTTTTTCTTTAATGATGAATTCCATCACATCGGACTTGTAATGTAGTTTCTTCTCTTGCTCCGGCGGTGCCGGGTGCGAGGCGAAGTAGCGTCCACCAGCGTTCGAAGTCGCGATGATGATCGTATTTCGAAAATCAGTGACGACACCGTTGCCGTCGATCAATGTTCCTTCATCCAGAATCTGGAGGAATAAGTGCAGTACTTTCGTGTGTGCTTTTTCCACTTCATCAAGAAGCAGGATAGAAAACGGTCTGTCTTGGATTTTTTTCGTGAGGTAACCCTCAGAAAATCCAGACGTTGTCCGCCCGCCGATGAGCTCCGGGATCGAGGCTTCATCACTGTATTCGTTCATATCGACACGAATAAAGCTCTCCGGAGAGCCAAAATACTCCTGCGCCAGGGCTTTCGCTGTTTCGGTTTTACCGACACCGGTGGTACCAAGGAATAAGAATGTTCCCATCGGACGTTTGCGTGTACCAAGGTCAAGCTTGGCGCGTTTCAGAGCTGCCGTGATACTCGTGAGTGCATGACTCTGTCCGATGATGTGGGACTTGAGTCTGGCCTCAAGTGTGAGGAGTTTCATCTTTTCGCTTTCCGAAAGTTGCCTGACATCCACGCGAGCCTGCACGGATACGACTTCACGGATATGTGTTTCCGTTACTGTTGCATCACCGGCTGCGCGCGCTCGAGCAACTGCTTCACGCAGAATATCGACAGCTTTACCCGGTAGTGACTCGCGTCCAAGAAAACGCTTAGAGAGATCGAGAATCGATTTCAGTGCTTTGTATGTGACACCGATACTGCGGCTGCGCTCCATGAGGAAGTACTCTTCCAGAAGCACGTGCATAGTTTCTTCATCAGTGGCGTCTGGTACTGCAATTTTCTGAAACAGAACGTCCAAAGCCGGATCGCTCTTCATCCGGGCGTGATAATCCGCTGTCTCCATGATGCCAATGGTACGCAAGTTTTTGGCTTCCAGAAGCATTCGGAGCACATCTTTGAGGCGTGCATCGGAGCCTTCCATGAGAAGCGGCAAGTCATCGATGACAATGACAAATGATCCACTCTCGACTGCTTTCTTGAGGGCATTCAGCATTTCCGTATCACCTCGAGCGGCACCGGACAGGACTTCGGTCGTTTTTAGTTTCAAGACTTCTGTAAATCCAAACCCGCGTTCAAGCTCATGCTTCCTAAGTGCGGCTGCAACGTTTCTGGCCATTGTCCTGCGTCCGCTTCCCGGTTTTCCGATGAGTAGGACGTTCTTACGGCTGCCACCGATGAGCGACTGCAAAATATCATGAACACTCTCTGGGTGGATGACAGTATCCAAGGCATTGCTCAGAGCCGTTCTCGAAATGCTTGTGGTGAGGCGCTCGAGCTCTGTGTTGTATCCCACGACCCAGGACTTTCCGATGGCGCCGAGAATTCGTACGATCGCTTCAGGGCTCCATGCATGGCGATGACGTTCTGTGAGGTAGAAGTGAAATGATTCAGCTTTCAGAATGGCCTTGAGGTCATCCATCGAAATATCACTGCTATTGAGCAAATTCTGTAAGCCTGCAACATTTTTGAAATACGCGTAGATCGTGGCTGTAGAGTCTATTCGTGCCACTTTCAGCTCACGCCTTGCCTCAAGTCCCCAGCGAAGGCAGGTTTCGAGACTTACGTGCTCAGGGTGCTCGTTCCAGGCCTTGAGGACATCGGCGCGATCAATACCGATCTGCTGGAGAACGAACTGCCCTCGCCAGCTTTCCGTGGCCGCCTCGAGAAATGTTTGCGGTGTCACTGCATCTTTAGAACTTAGGTGCAGCACCATGTGGTAGGAGAGCGAATCTGCAAGATTAGCGCTTTCCTCGACCTTGGCATCATTATTTGCCAGATGCACACGAAGCCTCTCTATAACCCACAGAAATCCTGCAATGACGGACATCACAACGATGATTGGCGTCGGAGGTGTCTGACGTACGATCTGCTCCGTGAGAAATGGAGACAGAATGAGTACGTAGACCGCAGCCGATGCCGGACTCAGAAACAGACGCTTGAGCCTCACTGCGAGGTACGCATTCGTCGTCCCGATGGAAAAGGCGGTAAATTCCATTTACAGAGAAGAGATTGCGTAACTGATGCTCGCAAGTGCTGCGACCGGATACACGATCCAGAAGCTAAAATATGCGAGAAACAGTGCAAGTAAGATGATCTGAGCGATGACTCCGAAGATGATCGTAAAGATTCTGACAACCGCTCCCACGACGCGTGAAAAGACGTTGAGCGTCAGTCGTCCGATGAAGTCATTCAAGTTAAAGCCGTGGCCTTTTTTCTTCTCACGAATATTCTTCCACGGTGAGAACAGTGTCATGACCAGGAACACAAACGGAATGATCTCCTGCAATGCGCGGGCGTAGCGCACATATCCGATGACGATGGCACGCGGCTCGGTGAGCGCATACCACTTGAGAATGAGGAGCAGATGTTTGTGTGGGTTTGAAATGCCCATAATCCTCTTATTATAGCAGAAAAACCGTATTTCTTCGAGACTCCTTGGTACTATTAATACACTAATATTCTTTTTGTCAAAATATCTGAACCACGATCTTTACCATTGCTGTAGCACTGTTTCACCATTTCTTACTTTCTTTGTCTGCCCAACAAAGAAAGTAAGCAAAGAAAACGCACCGAAAACGAATCCCACGCTCCTTCGTCCCGCGGCGGGACTCAGTCGGCAGACCCCCGACCCCCACGTTTCGTTTTCGGGTCCTGCCCTTTGGATGTGGTTTTGAGCCTCCACCAAAAAAGCGCGGCGAAGCGCGGGTCTCGTGGGTTCCCGCGCTGGAGCCGCTACCAAATTTTGGGGTGAGTCCGCGAGAGGGGCGCAGCCCCTTTCGCGATTCTTTAGCCCATGCGGATCTCGATGTCGACACCGGACGGGAGACTCAGGTTCTGGAGAGCATCGACCGTCTTGAAGGTCGTCTCGGAGAGGTCGATCAAACGGCGGTGAATGCGCATCTCAAACTGGTCGCGTGCATCCTTATGAACGAACGTCGAACGGTTGACCGTGAACTTCTTGATCTTCGTTGGGAGTGGGATCGGACCATGGACAACTGCACCTGTGCGGATAGCGGTGTCGATGATCTTGAGAGCTGTCTCATCAAGAACAGTGTGGTCAAAAGCTGAGAGGCGAATGCGAATGCCTTTGATCTTTGGGGCAGCTGCAGGGGCCGAATCTTTCTTTGCGGAAGCCGCCGACGGTGAGGTCGGAGCAGCTGAAGTCTTCTTGGTCTCACCAGTCTTTTCCTGCTTTTTGGCAGCAGCCGGTTTCTTGGACAGCGCCTTCTTTGTTTC